>CAZWCK010000153.1:0-1516 GCA_964632625.1 uncultured Oscillospiraceae bacterium | reverse complement strand
CGGGTTTCAGAGGAAAAATTTGGGCAGTATGGTGGTATTGCACAACAGTACTTGTTTTATTATATTCGTACCCTTAAAAGCTAAAAAGAAATTAAACGAAGAGAGGTTACTTAAATGTTGGGTCCAATAGTAAATGGCATAACCATAATAATTTGTGGAGTAATAGGAACATATTTGGTAAGAGGCGTACCTGAAAGATTTCAGGAAATAATTATGAAGGCAGTTGGAATTTCACTTATATATATAGGAATATCAGGAGCTCTTCAGAACCAAAGGGTTATGATATTGATTTTGAGTATGGTAATAGGTGCATTCATAGGGGAAGCTATTGATATAGACAAGTGGATGAAAAGGTTGGGGGCTTGGGCAGAGTTAAAAATGGGCTTTGGAGAAGGTGACTTTTCAAAAGGATTTGTGGCAGCTTCACTCCTTTTTTGTACAGGTTCTATGGCCATAGTTGGTGCAATGGAAAGTGGACTGATGGGTAATCACGATATGCTGTTTGCAAAATCAATTTTAGATGGAATTTTGTCAATAGTATTTGCATCACAGATGGGAATAGGAGTTTGTTTTTCTGCCATTCTAGTTTTTATTTATGAGGGAATAATTGCACTTGCTGCAACTTTGCTGAAGGATGTTCTTACTACCCAAATAATAACGGAAATGTCTGCTGTGGGAAGTCTTTTGATAGCTCTTCTTGGATTTAACATGATGGAAGTAAGGGAAGTTAAGGTTGCAAATATGATACCAGCAATATTTTTACCATGGGTATTTATAGCACTTGAAGGAGTTTTAAAAATTTAAATAGTAATTTAAGCGTTTTTTTGTACGCAAGCAAATATGGAGGAAATAAATGATAAACGTAACAAATGTAAGTATTAATTTCAGTGGTGAGATACTCTTTAAGGATGTAAACATGAAGTTTACCCAGGGTAACTGCTATGGTATTATAGGAGCAAACGGAGCAGGTAAGTCTACCTTTTTACGAATATTATCGGGAAACCTTGAGCCAACAACTGGAGAGGTAACAATTGGAAAGGATATGAGAATGTCTGTCCTGAATCAAGACCACTATGCTTTCGATCAGTTTACCGTTCTAGATACGATTATTCAGGGAAACGCCAGACTTTATCAGGTTCAGTTAGAAAAGGATGCAATTTATGCAAAGGAAGATTTTTCTGACGAAGATGGCATCAGAGCGTCTGAGCTCGAGGGAGAGTTCGCCGAAATGAATGGTTGGGAAGCTGAATCAAATGCGGGGAGACTTGTGCAGGGGCTGGGACTTTCTATAGATATCCTATATGAGACAATGAACAGTTTGAAAGAGAAAGAAAAGGTAAAGGTACTTCTTGCTCAAGCACTTTTTGGAGACCCGGAGATAATATTACTTGACGAACCTACTAACGGTCTTGATATAGCTGCTGTAAACTGGCTATCAGATTTTGTAATGGATTATGAAGGAACAATGCTTGTTGTTTCTCATGATAGACACTTTTTAAATACAGTTTGTACTAAT
>CAZWCK010000152.1:0-1562 GCA_964632625.1 uncultured Oscillospiraceae bacterium | reverse complement strand
TGACCTGCAAGTATGAATGCCATTCCAAGAGGTGCTATGAATTTAAAACAAAACATTGCAAATGATTTGGTTTTCCAAGGATCTCCGTTTGCTGTAATTTCAGCTTCAAGCCAATCAGGACCAATTTTCCAACCCAGTAACAGAGACATTACCAATGCACCAAGAGGCATCATGATACCTTCTGATAATAAGTCCATTGTATCCAACCAACAACCCTGTCCAAAAATCTGAGGGAAACCATTTGAACCAAGGCCATCGAGTGAGACAAATATAGAGAGTGCAGTTACTATTATACCGATTACCAGGGAAATTCCTACTCTGTTTGCCGTTTTGCCCTTTTGCTCCATTTTGTCTATTACTGATGATGTAGTTACTTCAAACAATGAAATTGATGAAGTTATAGCTGCTATGAATACAAGGACGTAGAACAGGAATCCGAAGATAGGGCCAGCGCCTCCCATTGCATCAAATACACTTTGCAAAGTTATAAATAATAATCCGGGACCAGCACCAGGCTCCATGCCTGTTGCAAATACTGCAGGCATGATAGCAAGCCCTGCCATAATTGCTATGATTGTGTCTGCAACAGGAATTAAAATGGCATTTCTTTCAAGGTTCATATTTTTATTAATGTATGAACCGTATGTAATCATAATACCCATACCAAGTGAAAGCGAGAAAAACATCTGACCGCCTGCTGATGAAAGTACAGAAATCCATCCTGTTCCCTTGAACACTTCAAAATTTGGCTTAAACATGAACTCAAGGCCACCAATAGCGCCAGGAAGTGTTACAGATCTTATTATTACTATTAACAACAAGAAGAATAGTGCAGGCATAGCTATTTTTGAGAATTTTTCTATTCCTTCAGAGACACCTTTCATGATAACTAGCATTGTAAGTGCAACAAATATTACTGAGTAAATGGAAGTTTGAAGCTGATTTGTAAAGAAGTTTGTAAAGTATTCTCCTGAATCCGCGCCATTAACACCCCAACTTGCATTGAATACATCGCCTAAATTTGCTATGGCATATTTCATAACGTACCCGCCAAGCATACAGTAGAATGACATAATCAAAAACGGACAGATAAATCCCATCCAACCAAGAATAGCATATTTTTTATTTAGTGTTTCGTAAGCTGCGATTACACCTTTTCCAGAATTTCGGCCAATAGCAAGCTCGCCAAGCATAATGACAAATCCAATAAATAATGCAAGTATTAAATATATTAACAAGAATGCGAAACCACCGTTTGCACCAATTTTGTATGGGAATCCCCACAAATTACCAAGACCTACAGCAGAGCCTACTGCGGCCATTAGGAAGCCAAAATTACTTCCCCATTGTCCTTTACTTTCCATAGTAAATCCTCCTTAATTATTGAGTAGTAGTATATAAATAATACATTCCTAAACTATAATAAAATCAATGTCAAAAGTCAAGCAAAAAAGCAAAAAAACTATACACAAGAACAAAAAAAAGCAAAAAATATTGTTTTAAAAAATAATTTTTTTTGTTTTGTAAACATTAAATGTAAAAAAATAGTAAAAAACATATAA
>CAZWCK010000151.1:0-1604 GCA_964632625.1 uncultured Oscillospiraceae bacterium | reverse complement strand
AATTAATGGACATAATCTTCCGTGCATTTGTGGACAAAACAAGTCGCTAATAACACTAAACTCATCCAGTTGTGCATAGGTCATAAAACGTGTATTACTGCTGTCAACAAGAGCTGTTTTATCCTTGTATTTCACTACACTCTGTTTGAAACTATCAATAATTCGCATATTCTGTCTCCTGTCATTACTTTTTCTCAAAATATTTGTTCTCGCTTAAATCTTTCATTATATTGTCATATTTTTTATCCAAATCGAATAGCAAAACCAATACAATTTCTATTATTGTCAATATCAATGGAATGTAGAGAAATAAAGCAGAAATGCCGCTTAATGTTGTTGCAGTCTGAACCTCCAACATACCATTGTATCCTATGGCACCCATAATAAATCCAAGAACCCCCGTGATAATCCCATTTCCTATTTTCT
Source organism: uncultured Oscillospiraceae bacterium (assembly GCA_964632625.1). GTDB lineage: Bacteria > Bacillota > Clostridia > Peptostreptococcales > Anaerovoracaceae > CAZWCK01. The sequence goes on along the minus strand of CAZWCK010000151.1, from coordinate 1,178 downwards.
GTCCCGCACCATTCGCTGCAATCATCATGGCCTGACTTCTAATCCCTGTTTTCCACTGTCCATACTCGATTGCTGAGCCAAGCATCGCTATAAACATACCTATTCCACAACAATTACCAATTCCTTTTAAAATAGTACCCATAATTAGCAATCGAATATTAGAAGAACATAAAATCACAACAACGCACCCTGCCGCCTGTATGATGCTTCCTATAAAGACTATCTTTTTTGCTGTTAAATGCCCGCTCACTTGGATTAAAAGAATCCCCAGAAATAAGCTTGGAATTAAAAAAACGGAATTTAAGACATTCGCACGATTAACATCCTTTAATATACACTTTGCATAGTAGGTGTGCATCTGCATACTGGTTGCATATACCCCTGCGGCCATTACTGCAATCCCAAGTACATAAAACCAGTATTTATTTTGTATAATTGCCCTTAAGGACTTTAAACAAGATATTTTTTCCTCTTCCTGCATCAGTTCATCCGGATTATTTTTCTCTCGGCATAGATGAGCTGTGAGCCATAAAAACAGCATAGCTATGGCTGCATAAATGGCTGCAATGATAATCCATGCCTTTTGAGTTCCTCCGAGTACCTGAACCAGCTTGATGGTGCATCCGCTTATAAGCATAGCGATAATACCAACACCTACATTATTCCACGCATACAACTCTGTTTGCCTTGCTGCATTTCTGGTAATGTATGTGGGCAGACTCTGTACTGCAACTGAAGAAACCGAATAAATTAATGTCATTGAAACATTATAGACAATAAATACATAGATAATCTGTCCTACATTTCCTGTGGGCGGCACTGTAAAAAGCATTATCATTCCTAAACCAAAAAAAGGAACTATACGATAAATCCAGGGTCGGCAAACCCCTTTTGCTGTTCTGGTTTTATCTATAATACTGCTAAATAATAAATCAGAGAATCCGTTAAACACCTTTGATACTAAAAAGATGATTCCTAATACCGCTGGCTTCATCCCTATCACATCTGTATAAAAATAGGTGATAAAGGCAGATGTGATAAGGAATAACGTAATATTTGCTCCGCTGAATGCCATCCCAAGCTTGTTTCTAAGATCTAATTTTTCATCCACCGTTTTCCCTGCTTTCTATTTAATCTTGACCTTATTTTACAATAATAGTATCACTGCCGTCAACTTA
>CAZWCK010000150.1:0-1683 GCA_964632625.1 uncultured Oscillospiraceae bacterium | reverse complement strand
CCGGTGAGCCTTTTCTGGATATATACTCACTTTTGCGTTTGATGATTACAATCAGCGACAATACGGCTACGAATGTCTTAGCAAAGTACTACGGTATTGACGAGATGAAGTCCGCATTTGAAGAGCTTGGAATGAAAAAAACAAGGCTGAATCGTTTATTATATGATTTTGAAGAAGAAAAAAAGGGAGTGGATAACTTGTTTACTCCTAAAGAAATTGGAAACCTATTAGAGCAAATGTACAAGAGAAAACTGGTTAGCGTGACAGCATCTGAATTCCTGGAAAACATCTTGCTGCAACAGCAGATAAACCATAAAATACCGTCAAATATTCCAGAAAATATAGGAGTGGCACATAAGACCGGAGAGGAAGACGGCACCACCCATGATGTAGGAATTGTATATGCGAAACAACCGTTTGTGGTATGTTTTGCATCAAATGAAACTAATGTACCTGAATACGAGAATTTCATCAGAAATACTTCATACGAGTTATTTCACAAAACTGAGCAGAAATAAAAGACTTTAATTTTTTAAAAGAAATGATTTGACTAAAATGCAATTTATCATTGCAAATTTTTTCATATAAAGTAAAATAATAAAAAGAGATTAAGTAAATTTGTGTCCAAACCAAAAAACTTTGCCAGAAGTTTTTTGTTTGAGAATAAATAACTTAGGAGGAAGAGTATGAAGAAGTTTAGAGTAATTGCATTTGCGCTGATTTTTGTTTTGATCATCGGAACAAGCTGCTCATTTGCATGCACAGCCGTTTATGTCGGCAAGGATGTAAGTTCCGACGGAACTACAATGATTGCCAGAAGTGAGGACCAAGGGTGTGGTGCTTACAACAAATTATTTTATGTCGAACCTAGAGTCGAAAACCAGCCTGGTCGCATTATGGAAGATGTAAACGGATTATCAATTCCGCTTCCGGCAACTACATACAAATTTACTTGTGTTCCTGACTATTCGGACGGAGGTGATGGTCCTTATCATGGTGCGTGTACTAATGAATATGGATTGTCTATTTCTGCTACCGTTTCAGCATCACCTTGTGAAGCTTGGGAAGCCGCAGACCCTTATAAAGAACCGGGCTTACGAGAAGCTGTTCTTACGGGAATTGTTGCTGAGACCTGCAAAACTTCCAAGCAAGGCGTAGAGAAGCTTGCTGAATTGGTTAAAACTTATGGTTCAGAGGAAGGCAACATCATAATGCTTGTTGACCAAAAAGAAGCTTGGATTATGGAAATCTACAGCGGTACACAGTGGGCTGCTATGAAGATGCCTACAGATAAGGTTGCGGTATTTGGCAATCAATTTATGATTGGTGCCGTTGACCCTGCAGATACTGAAAATTATATGTTCTCAGACAAACTATTCTCAATGCTTGATGCACTTAAGCTGACGGTTAAGGAAGGTAACAAAGTTCATCTTGCAAAGTCGATCTGTCATAATGAAAGAAGTGATTACTCAAATATGCGTACTTGGATTGGACATGTGCTTCTTTCTCCTTCTACAGTAAACAATACTACATATACAAATAGCAATTTCTATGACTTATTCTATAAGCCTGATAAAAAAATATCTCCTATTGAGGTTATGGACGTTCTCCGAAATCGTTATGAGGGCACTTCCTATGATGCTTCATTACCGGGCAATGAAGGGCTTCGAGTAATTGGTGTTG
>CAZWCK010000149.1:0-1694 GCA_964632625.1 uncultured Oscillospiraceae bacterium | reverse complement strand
TAAGGGCATTGCGGTTCGAGGATGCAGGAGTTTTAGGCCCGTAGCTCTAACGGCTAGAGCACTGGACTCCAAATCCGGGTGTTGGGGGTTCGAATCCCTCCGGGCCTGATATAAAATCGCAAATAAAAAAATAAATTTAAGGTTGATATATATGTCAAATAAGATAGCTGATTTTTTTGGAAGAATAGGGCAGTTTTTAAGAGAAGTAAAGGTGGAATTGCAAAAAGTTTCTTGGCTCACCAGAGAAGAGCTTAAGGATTCAACCATTATTGTTTTACTTTCAACTCTAGCACTTTCAATTGTTGTTGCTGCATTTGATTTTGTGATGTCAAAGTTGATAAGTATGGTGATGTAAAATTATGGAAAACATTGAAAAAAAATGGTATGTCGTTCATACTTTGAGCGGACAGGAATATAAAACAAAAGAAATGCTGGAAAACAGCGTTAATACCCAGAATATGCAGGAACTTATTCCTCAGGTCCTTATTCCTACCGAAAATGTTTCCGAAGTAAAGGCAGGTAAAAAAAGTATAAGTACAAGAAAATCTTTCCCAGGTTATATGCTTATCAATATGGCATTCTCAGAAGAGACATGGCTTTTAGTTAAGCAGATACCTGGAATTATAGGTTTTGTAGGCACAGGAACTCCAGTTCCTTTAAGAGAAGATGAAATAAAAGAAATACTTGAACAGATAGAAGCAAAGAAAGAAAAAGTAAAACCAAAAGTTTCATTTGAAAAGGGAGAAGTTGTGAAGGTTACGGATGGTCCATTCCTTAATTTTAACGGAACTATTGATGAGATTTATCCTGAAAAAGGAAAGTTGAAGGTTTTGGTACAGATATTTGGAAGAACAACGCCTGTAGAATTAGAATATTGGCAAGTAGAAAGGGAGTAGACACCGGTAAAAAAATGACCGGATGTTGACAAGAGAAGGTATATATGGCAAAAAAAATTACTGCACAGGTTAAATTACAGATTCCAGCAGGGAGTGCAAACCCTGCGCCACCAGTTGGTCCTGCATTAGGACAACACGGTGTAAATATAATGGAATTTTGTAAGCAATTTAATGAAAAAACAAAAGCGCAGACTGGACTTATTATTCCTGTAGTTATTTCTATATTTCAGGATAGGTCGTTTACATTTATAACAAAGTCTCCGCCGGCAAGCGTACTCTTGAAAAGAGCCGCAGGTATAGCAGTAGCCGCAAAAGAACCGAATAAGGAAAAAGTAGGTAAGGTTACACGCGCGCAGATTAAGGAGATAATTAATATGAAATTAAATGATATGAATACAAAGGATATGGGCGCGGCTATGCGTATGGTTGAAGGAACGGCAAAGAGTATGGGACTTGAAGTGGTGGATTAATCTAATTGGAGTATATATGACTAAAGAGAGCAAGAGATATATTAAGGCAAAGGGATTGGTTGATGCAGAGAAAGTTTATTCTGTAGAGGAAGCAGTTGGAATTTTAGCTCAGTTTCCAAAGACAAAATTTAACGAAACAATAGATCTCAGTTTTAGTTTGAACGTTGATCCTAAACATGCAGACCAGCTTGTAAGGGGTACTGTTGTTCTTCCGCATGGAACAGGAAAAACTGTGAGGGTTGTTGCTTTTACACAGGGTGATAAGGCAAGCGAAGCGCGGGAAGCAGGAGCTGATATTGTAGGTTTTAAAGATTTGGTAGAAAAAATT
>CAZWCK010000148.1:0-1725 GCA_964632625.1 uncultured Oscillospiraceae bacterium | reverse complement strand
ATGGAGAAACAAGGAATTAAAGTTGATGGTTCGGAACTTCGGGATGCGGGTAGAGTCATTTCGGAGAAATTATTATTGCTTTCAGATGAAATATATGAGCTCGCAGGTGAAGAGTTTAATATTAATTCTCCTCAGCAGTTGGGGATAATATTATTTGAAAAATTAGAACTTCCATCAGGGAAAAAAACCAAAAGAGGATATTCTACAGGTGCTGAAATTTTAGAAAAACTAAGGGATAAGCACCCAATAATAAATTTGATTTTTGAATATAGGATGCTTGCAAAGTTAAACAGCACATACATTGAAGGCTTATTGCCTCTAATTGATGCAAGCGGAAGGATTCATGCTCATTTTCAGCAAACCGTTACAGCTACTGGAAGAATAAGCTGTACAGAGCCAAATTTGCAGAATATCCCCATTAGACAGGAATATGGCAGGAGATTGAGAAAAGCTTTTATTCCGGGAAAAGAGAATTTCTGTTTTATTGGTGCCGACTACTCACAGATAGAGTTAAGAGTTCTTGCACATATGTCCAAGGATCAACATCTACTTGAGGCATTTAACAATGGTGCTGATATTCATAGATCTACAGCTTCTAAGGTGTTTGGAATACCATGGGAAGAGGTAACCTCTTTGCAAAGAAGTAATGCAAAGGCAGTAAATTTTGGTGTAATCTATGGAATGAGTAGTTTTGGGCTTTCTACCGAGTTAAACATTACAAGAAAGGAAGCTGAAAAATATATCAATGACTATTTTCAAAAATATGCTAAGGTTAAAGAATTTATGGATGAACAGAAAGCTTTTTGCAAGGAAAATGGTTTTATAAGGACTATTATGGAAAGAAAAAGACATATCCCGGAAATTACTGCTTCGAACTTTATGGTAAGACAACTAGGAGAAAGACTGGCAATGAATTCACCTATACAGGGAAGTGCTGCTGATATAATAAAAATAGCCATGATAAATGTATATAAGAGGCTACTCAATGAAAAACTGGAAGCAAAATTGGTATTGCAGGTTCATGATGAACTTATAATTGAAGCACCAAAATCCGAAGCGGATATAATTAAAAAGTTGTTGGTAGAGGAAATGGAGAAAGCGGTGGAATTGCAGGTAAAGCTTGTTGTTGATGTAAATATTGCTGATAATTGGTATGAATTAAAATAGATATTGAGGTAGAGTATGAAAAATCATTTCACCGGCTATGAGGATGGAAGAAAAAAGTTGTTAATAGGATTGACGGGAGGCATCGGTTCTGGAAAATCGACAGTATCATCGTATTTAAAAGAAAAAAATTATGATGTAATAGATGCTGATGAGATTGCAAGGAATATTTTGGATAGAGGAACCTCTACCTTAAGTTTAGTTGTTGAAATATTTGGGAAAGACATTCTTTTTAATGATGGTAGTCTGAATAGAAAAAAACTAGGTGAAATTATATTTTCTGATTCTTCAAAGAAAAAGTTGCTGGAGGAAATTACCCATAAAAAAATATTTAAGATCATTTATGAAAAAATACAATATTTGCAGTCTAATTCAAAACAATCATTAATTTTTCTTGATGCACCATTATTGTTTGAAACAGTTTTGCTTGTCGGATCAAAAGTGTAACCGGCTTGTCCTGCTTCAAATTTAGGGAAGTTAACTTTCTCAGCATTATTAACGTTGTAAGCGTATTCGTTTCTGTAAATCTCCGTATCTTTTGGTGCATAATATCCACCTTGA
>CAZWCK010000147.1:0-1780 GCA_964632625.1 uncultured Oscillospiraceae bacterium | reverse complement strand
ATCTCTGGTGGAGATGGCGAGAGTCGAACTCGCGTCCGAAAGCATTTTCACTTGATTTTCTCCGAGTGCAGCCGATGATTTAATGTTTCGCCTCTTTAAGCGCCCAGCGGCAGGCTCATAAATTAGCTATCCTATTGTTCCCTTGTGCTACTAGGAGCTCACACAAAGTTTTCCCGTATGTCGACGCCGGATTCCATGCCTACGGGTGAACATGGGCCGACGACGCTACCGCCTTAGCGGTGCTGAACTATGCAGCTAGTGCGTAATTGTTTGTATTTTTAGCGTTTATATTTAACGTGCCCTTTTTAACGCAGACTTGGCAAACTGCGACTCGCTTATCAGGCTTCCACACCCCCGTCGAAACCTTTACATCCCCAAATTATTATTTTTCTTTGCTAACTAACATTCCAACAAATTTAACCATTAGAAGTACATATGTTAGACCAAACAGAATTCCTGCACCAGTCCTTACACTTTTCTTTGATCTTTCAGGTACACATGTGCCTACTACTGCACCCATGGAAAACAAACAAGTCTTTAACAATGCAATGTCCTTCCAATTAAATCTCTTTATGGAATTATCAACCTTAGTCATTAATTTTTTCATTTTCCTTTCCTCCTGCAAGCATCCGTAGCCTTATCATAAGTAACTTAATGACTTGCTATATTTCAAAATTGCAACTACTTCTAACTGATGTATACATTATACACCATATTATATACAATTAATCATTACAATTATATTAATTTTTGCATAATCTAAAAAATTTAATATCAATCTGACTTACTATTAAATTCCCTCAAATATCAATGGTTGTTTCACTATATACTTCATATATATATTATTATTTCGTCTTTACTTTCAAACTTTTTAAATAATTTTTTCTATCAGAAGTTACCCTATAGCTTTCAATTGCTTTCTGTATTGATTTATTATGTATCCATGGTTCCAATTCCTTTTTCTCAAACAAAGGAATGGTCTTCTCGTATTGCTTAATAAGTGCATAACTATAATACCATGCAATAGCCATATTTATATAATACTCCCGGCTATTAATTCCTGCCATGATATCAATCATTTCCGGTCTGAACTGGTCATCCAGAAACAAAGAAAGCTGCGTAACTATCCCATACCTTACCGTATATGTATGAATACTTTTCATCCACTCCAAAGTCTTATCATATACAATATCCGGGTACTTCTTGAACAGCTTCACACTGAACATGTCACATGTCGCCCAGTTATTCACATAAGGCAAAAACTTTTCTACTTCCTTGAGCATTTCATCTATATTATTAGTACTATTTGCCACAATCGCAGCATGAAGATTGTTTTCTTCGTAATAATAATGTGGCAGTTCTCCCAGAAACTTCTGTTTATCAGGATCTTTTGAAAACTCCTTGGCAAACTTCCTTAATTCTGGCATTCTCACACCTATTATTCTGTTCTTCTCATATCCCGGGATTAAATTTGCGTGAAAATCTCTATATTTTAAGTCCTGTAATTCAAATAATTTTGTTACCACCTTGTCCATATTTTACACCTATCTTCTTACCTTTCAATGTGAATAAATACACTCATTTTCAATGCATTGAATAATAGTCCCCTTGTAATATTTGTGCATTTGTTACTTTTAACCATGACATGTAAGCTTCCGGTGAATGTGAATCTGTAATGCCTCTGGAAAGTACTAAGTTTCTAATAAAGAATTTGGTTGAATTTCCAAGATTGCTATTTGAATATAAAAGCAAATCACCAACACCCGCTTCTCCTCCTGAC
>CAZWCK010000146.1:0-1786 GCA_964632625.1 uncultured Oscillospiraceae bacterium | reverse complement strand
TTTGATACTTCAAACGAAATAATCAACGCTGCACTTCAATTAACTCTTTAATTGGTAGATACTCTAAATGTAAATTATTAATATGTAACACTAAAAGGCAAGGTTAACCCTTGCCCTTTACTTATCTATGTTTTTAGAAATACTGAAACCATGCCCGGCAAAATTTAAGAAATCCCATCTGCATCATTTCTGGACAAATCCATTTCATCCAGAGGCACTAGCTTTGTTTTCTTTATAAGTTTTCTAACAATATACATTGCTATCATAATAGGCAATCCTATGTATGCTACTAAAACTCCATACCAGTCAACTCCAGAAGCAGAAAATGCATAATAGCCTTGTCCAAGAATTACGGCACCTGATACTACCATAGAATAAATCGTTCCAATAGGATAAAACTTAGCTTTGTATTTTAACACCGATAAGTCCTTACCCTGTTTTGCAAAGCCCCTTCTAAATCTTAAGTGGCAAATACATATGCCAAACCAGGTCATAAAGCCTGTTAAGCCTGTAGCATTATAAAGCCATGTGTAAACCACACTGTCCCCTGCAAAGGATGTCAAAAAACACAGGCAAGCAATAAGCAAAGTTCCACATACAGCATAAATCGGTACACCTGCCTTTGTTGTTTTAGCAAAAACCTTTGGGGCATGGTCAGAAACTGCCATTGAATAAAGCAAACGGCTTGCTGAATATAATGTTGAATTTCCGCAAGAGAGTATTGATGTTAAAATTACAGCATTCATAACCGATGCAGCCATTGCAATTCCACTTCTTTCAAATACCATGGTAAATGGACTTACTGCCACATTATCAACATCGGCACTTAACAGATTTGGATCTGTATATGAAATTAAAGTTGCTACCACAAATATTGCGCCTATGTAGAATATCAGTATTCTCCAAAATACACTGTTGATTGCTTTTGGAACAGTCTTCTCAGGATTTACACATTCCCCTGCTGCAATTGCTGTAGCTTCAACTCCGATGAATGAGAACCCTGCAACCATTAAAATACTAAACATTCCAAAGCCACCGCCAACAAACGGAGCCTCACCAATAGTCCAGTTTGCAAATCCGGGACTATCATTTGTAAAAATTCCAAATATCATTAATACCCCTACAACTAGGAATATAATTATAGTTACAACCTTTATTCCTGCGAACCAAAATTCAGATTCTCCAAATAAACTAACTGAAAACATATTTAAAATCAAAAGTAAAACAATAAACATACCACTCCACATCGCAGAAGGGCTGTCAGGGAACCAGAATTTCATTACAATTGCCGAAGCAACCAATTCTGTTGCAATAGTCATTGTACTGCAATACCAATAGTTCCATCCCATAGCAAAGCCAAATGCCGGATCTACATACTTCTTTGAATAAAGTTCAAAAGCTCCTGCGACTGGCAAATAGGTGGCCATTTCTCCTAAACCAGTCATCATAAAATAAACAGCAATGCCGATAAACATATAGGCAATCATTGTGCCGCCAGGTCCTGCGGTGCTTATTGACGAGCCAGTGGCCACAAATAATCCTGTACCAATTGCTCCTCCTATGGCAATCATATTCATTTGTCTAGGCTTCAACTTACGTTCAAGCTTACTGTCTTCCGGTGTTGTTCTTGGTTTATTTTCCATAATTTCCTCCTTGTTTTTTTAATTATGCTGAAACCATTTCTCATTTCATCTTTTAAGCCATTACTTTACATTACCTAATAATTCAGGGTTATTAAGCAATAAAGCTATTGCTTTGTTTATAATTCTTGGAGTCTGATAATACA
>CAZWCK010000145.1:0-1792 GCA_964632625.1 uncultured Oscillospiraceae bacterium | reverse complement strand
GTGGAGATGTTTACGAATTTTTGTGGGACAAAAGTACGCACGTCTCAACGTGGCCAGTATGTGGAAACATGTCCACTGGGGTTGCTTCAACAAATTGATATCCTTTTTCACCCAAAATTTTTACATCTCTTGCAAGCGTTGAAGGGTCACAGGATACATAAACGATCCTTTTGGGTTCTGCTTTTGCAACAGTTTCCAAAAGCTCCATATGACACCCTGACCTTGGTGGATCAAGTATTACTACATCAGGAACAATCGTCTCCAGTATCTCCAGATTCTCACTAGTTTCCTCTTCAATTGCAATTTCCGGTCCTATATCTTTACTTGATTCTTCCTTGATCTTGCCTTCTTTTTCCTTAGTTTTTCCTGCTTCGTCCTTTATTGCACCTTCTTCTGAATTCTCACTTGTCTCTTCACTTACATATCCAAGAAGCTTCGGCAACTTTTCTTCAACCCTGCCATAAACAAAATAGGCATTGGCAATTCTATTAATTACAGCATTTCTGTTTGCATCAATAACTGCACCCTTTACAGACTCTATTCCTACTATGCGTCCCATCTTGTCATAGTCAACTTCTCCATGTTTTTCTTTACACAGTCTGATCATTTCATTTGCACAGAAAAGTCCGATAGTGCCAACCCCACAATACAAATCCAAAATGGTTTCTTCCCCCGAAATTCCTGCATACTCTACCGCTTTGGAATAAAGCTTTTCCATCTGCACGGGATTTACCTGATAGAAAGACAATGGTGATATTTCGAATTTCAATTTGTTCTCTGATATTTCATCAGCACCAGAACCTCCAACCACCTCCATTATAGTAGGCTTACCTGCTATGGTAATGCATTCATTTCCCAATATCACAGCTTCCTTTTTCTTATTAATGTTAATTACCACGCTCTCGAGATTATAACTACTGCCATCCTCTCGTTGCGGCAAATTGTAAACAGCATCATTCATCATTTCAGTTAGCTTCTCAACATTTGGAATTCCCTTTCCGTTTATTACCAGAATAGCCATAACTTCACCTGTGCCAAAAGCCGTTTTCACAACCAAATGCCTCATAAGCCCTTTCCCCCATTTAGGATCATAGGCTGTAATATTATCCTCCTGCATAAACTTTCTGAGGGCCCCTGCAATAGCCTCTGCCGGCGGTGCTTGCAATAAGCATTCCTGACAATTTACCACATCATGAGATTTTGCCTCATAAAAGCCTATGGCAACTTCGCCACGGTTTTTCATTACTCCCCCTTTTTCCGTAATGATTCCCCCCGCGCTAATCTGCATTTGTGCTTTATTTCTATATCTGCTTGGATTTTCCATTTCAACTATTGGATTTATCTTTGGATTTTTTAATCCTGCCAGCCTTTCCAGCTTGTCTCTTACCTGTTTTTCCTTGATAATAAGCTGTCCTTCATAGCTGACATTTTGATAAACACAGCCCCCGCATGCTTGTGAATACTGGCAAGAAGGTGTTACTCTATACTGTGAAGGTTTGGTAATTCGTAATGCCTTTGCAAAAGCATAGTTTTTCTTTACCTTGGTTATTTCTATTTCCGCATCATCTCCAAGTACCGTATCTGCAACAAATATTGCCATTCCTTCTACTTTTCCTATACCTTTTCCTTCATGTGTCATATCCTCGATATGCACGTCATAAAGTTGACCTTTTTCTATAATTTTACTTTTTTCCATATATTACCTTTCTTCTTTTAGCACAAATATGCTAAGAATTACTATTCTTCTTTGAACAAAAATCTGCTGAGCTGCTCAACCGTTTCAAAATAATAA
>CAZWCK010000144.1:0-1804 GCA_964632625.1 uncultured Oscillospiraceae bacterium | reverse complement strand
GAACATTCAGCTGATAGTAATTATTCTCTCTGCACTATTGATGATAATTCTTACCTATATTATAAATTTTACTAAGACTGGAAAGGCTTTGCGGGCTGTGTCTTGGGATTTAAAGGCTGCAAGTCTAATGGGAATTCCAGTAAATAAGACTATCGCATTTACCTTTGCATTGGGAGCTGTGTTAGCTGCTGTAGGCGGAGTCTTGTATGCAACAGCGTATCCGCAGATAAATCCTACCATGGGTACTATGCCTGGTCTAAAGGCCTTCGTTGCAGCTGTATTGGGCGGAATTGGTTCAATTCCCGGTGCCATGATTGGCGGTTACATTCTAGGAATTGCTGAGACTATGACAAAGGGTTTTTTATCTTCTCAGTTTGCAGATGCAATATCATTTAGTATTCTGATTATCATTTTATTGGTTAAACCATCCGGCTTAATGGGTAAGAAAACAAGGGTAAAGGTTTAAAGGGAGTAATAATGAAAAAAGAAAAGATTTCATATAGGAACATTATAATACCCGGCTGTTTTGCCCTTGCTGCAATTATTTTACCAACAATCGGTATAAAAATAGGAATTATTGATGCATATATTGCTCAAGTTATTACCCTTGCTGGTATAAATGCAATTTTAGCTATAAGTGTAAATATTATATGCGGTATAACTGGTCAGCTTTCATTAGGTCAGGCAGGTTTTATGGCTATTGGTGCGTATTCCTGTATTATTTTAACTGAGAGCGTTGGCCTTCCGCTTCCTGTAAGTATTCTCTTTGCAGGATTACTAACAGCCGTTGCTGGTTTTTTAATTGGTTTTCCTACGTTAAAATTAACAGGCGATTACTTGGCTATTGTTACGTTGGGTTTTGGTGAGATAATCAGGGTTTTCTTAGTGAACTTAAAATCTCTAACCGGTGGTGCAAATGGAAAACGATTTACAAACAATTCTGCGGTTTTTTTAACGCTCAATGCTGATATTGCTTACCTCGTGATTATTGCTTCATTGGTCTTAATAATTGTGCTGTTGCAGAATTTTATTCGTTCAACCTATGGAAGGGCTATACTCGCTGTAAGGGAAGACGAAATAGCCGCTAATTCTAATGGAATTGGTGTATTCAAATATAAGATGATGGGCTTTGTAATCGCTTCATTTGTCGCAGGAATAGGCGGTGCCTTGTATGCACCATTTATCGGTTTTATAAAGCCTGAAATGGCTTCATTTAACAGAAGTATTGAATATCTTATCTTTGTTGTTCTGGGCGGTATGGGTTCTATTACAGGTTCTATTTTAGCTGCTTTTGTATTAACGTACTTACAGGAATTCCTTAGATTCTTGAGGGATTACAGACTTTTAATTTATCCTCTTATACTTATTTTTGTTATGCTCTTTAGACCACAAGGCTTACTTGGAATGAAAGAACTGTCGTTTGTGAGAACCTGGGATAATTTTAGAGTATTTCTAAAAAATCCTTCAAAGATGCAGTTCTTAAAACAAAAACTTACCTCACGTAAAGGAGAAAAAGATGCAAAGTAATAATCTCATTCTCCAGGCAAATAATATTTCCATTGTCTTTGGCGGTCTTCGAGCAGTAAGTAATTTTTCCTGTGATTTATATAAAGGAGAGCTGGTAGGTTTAATCGGACCGAATGGTGCTGGAAAAACAACCGTGTTCAATATGCTTTCAGGAATTTATACTCCAACAGAGGGTGAAATTAATTTTTGGGATAGAAATGGACATATTCATTTGGTTGGGAGAAAGCAGCCTGCGCAATTGAATAAGCTTGGAATTTCCAGAACTTTTCAAAATATC
>CAZWCK010000143.1:0-1892 GCA_964632625.1 uncultured Oscillospiraceae bacterium | reverse complement strand
TTCAAATGCTAATCTTCAGTCTTGGACATTGACCTCTTGTAAACAGTTGTAGGTGAAACGATTGGGCAGCCCCTATGATTATAAATATTCCTTAATTGGACACTGTCTGTCAAGTCAAGTATGGGCCGAGACACATTAACCACCTAATCTAAATGAATTCTTGGGTGAAAGATCAATGATTGCATTTTCTCTATCAATGATGACGGGAATCAACCACCAAGTTGTTCCGTATTGTGCGATTAAGAAATATTTACCGTAAGGAATGTCAAGGAATTCAAAATGCCCTTCTCCATCTGTTACTTCTTTTTTAAAAAGATTTTGAAAGCTGATTTCAGTATGACGTTGATTATTACAGTTGCGAATAATATCATTAGCTTCATTGCATGAAAATGGTCTTGACATTAATTCTATCCTAGTCTCTATGGATACGTCTGATGGAATTAAATCATTGATAGTTTGCCGTTTTGCCTCGCAACTCTTCCAAGCAGCTTGATAACGATTGGAACAATCAAGCCGCAATTTAGTATCCTGCGCTGGACTGTTTTCTGAATATTTTAAAAGAGCTACCTCCCAATTGGGTTTTTTTCCAATTTTTACATCTGTTTTTTTCCCAGTAAGTCCATCTACAGTAACTGACGACACGAAAGTCATGACGCCAGTTAGTCTTCCTTTTTTGAATTTGTCACTAATTGTTAACAGAATACCTGCAGCTACTATAATAATTAGTACAAATGCGATAAAATTCCGAGATTTGTTCCAAATGCCTTGTAATTTCATTCCCCGTTCATTGTTATTATTCGCATTTAATACAGTTTCCCTTTTTAAAAAAATCATTACTCCTAAAACAGCAAAACATATCAGCGTCGCAATCAGAACCACTGCATAACTCTTTGGATAATTTACATTACCACCGACAGAAGTATAGACAAGACCCCAAATAAAAGTAAATATTATGAGTATTGCTGGTGGTATAAGTGCCCACCATTTCCATCCTCTGAACCACGCCCAAGCAACTAATCCTATGAGTATCAAGTCTCCCAAGAAACCGGGACCTTGATGTCTTCTTGCAATAGTTGTTGCAAAACCTTTTATAATTAACACAGCAAAAGCTCCCAACATTATATAAGCATATTCAAGCCACCTATTTTGAGTTGGTTTCTTTTCTTGATCCTTCATTATTTTGGGTTCATAAGTTTCAACCCTTGTGGTGCTTGTACTTCGCTTTGGTGGCAATTCTGGAGATGTTGTACTTTTATCATTAGAAACATCTTTGTTTATAGTGGGTTCTTCTTTCTTATCAAGCCATTCCCCACAGTATCTGCATTTCGTAGCTGTATCTTGAATTTCCTCAGAACAATAAGGGCATTTCTTCATTTCATCCTCCAAATACAAAACCCCGCACTATTCTTAAGTAACGGAGTATAAGAATCAATCCGTTCATAACAGTCTCCCTGACTGAACCGTAGTATTTATGATTTCACCTGTTCTGTAAGTTGCACCCTTTTCACTTTATAAATCCATTGTTGTCAATAGTCAACAGAATATCCCCTGCGCTTCTGTTAAGTTCCATTAACAAGGAGGCGAACTTGACGATTGAAGAAGCATTTGGGGAAGTGATCAAGGAGCTTAGAAAGGCAAATCAGATCTCTCAAGAGAAACTTGCTGATATAAGTAATCTTGATCGGAGCTTCATTTCTCTGCTGGAATGTGGTCATAAACAACCTTCACTGATCACGATTTTTCAACTCTCAAAAGCGTTCAATCTTTCCGCATCAAAAATTCTGTCGCTTGTTGAAGAAAAAATTAAAAACAGGAAGCCATCAGCGCACAAATAATTGTCATCACTTATGGCTATCCCGATCCCGTCTTTTTAGTCATAGTACTTTTGACAG
>CAZWCK010000142.1:0-1924 GCA_964632625.1 uncultured Oscillospiraceae bacterium | reverse complement strand
TTATTAAGCAATAAAGCTATTGCTTTGTTTATAATTCTTGGAGTCTGATAATACAAATCATTTTTGTACACTCTTTCTGTAAGTTTATGAAAATCCTTGCCCCAAGGTCCAATGTTCATACACGGCATTGAAATTTTTTCAATGTCAGAAATCGGGATGGAATAAAAATCTCCAAACAAAGGCATATAAGTCTTTAAGGCTTCAAGTGCCTTCTCACCGTCCCTTATGCTTGTATAGCTAAGATCTGAAATTCCCGTATAAAATGCTTCTGTTTCATAGCTCTGTCCAAATTCTTTTTGAGAAAAATCACATAATTGTTTCGTCAATGACTTGATTTCCTCACTTATATTTTGATAATAAACGTTTGATACATTTGGATAATATGGTGGTATCAGCCCATATACTACCCTTGGTGAAACATCATCAATATATTGATATATAAATTCCACCAATTCAAAATTGCACTCAATAATGCTATATTGTCCATTTTCCAGTTTTAATGCAATGGTTTTAACCATATTTGAGTAATCTTCTATGAATTGCTCGCCATAATTTTCATATGCTTCCTCATAAAGCTCCTTAAAAGCTACAACCTTTGTTTCCCACGGCAAAACGTCCTTGGAAAGCTTCTTTACCTTTGCAAATTCTTTATAATTTTGATTCATTTCAGAAATAATACAATCAAAGGCTTTATTACATATATTTTTAACCTTTTCCATTATTTCCCCTGGTGTACGATTCAATGTCAATATACTAAAACAGCCTGATACAGCTAAAGGCATTGATACATCATATTGTTTCTTGTTATCCTTCAAATAAAGCCAGGTTGGCGGAGGAGCAATTTCATCACCTACTATATCGCTAAAACTCATGTTTAGCTCTGTGCGACGTACAATCTCACTCATAACGTTCAAAGGATTGAAGCCTTCGAAAACTTTTCCAATATGGGATAGATATCCTCTAACATAAATGAACGGCATTATTTTTCCAACAGAACCCTCTGAGAAAACGCCTATTTCTTTGTTTTTTCTTTGATGTGGTTCTGAATTAATCATTAGCTTGTAGTTTAATGTATATTTTTCCTTTAACTTCACTAATAAACTTACCGCTGTTCGCATTCCTGCAGAAAGATTTTCTTCATCAGGAACTGCAATAACAATTACATTTCCATTAAAGTTCTCAAGCCGGCTATACGTTTCTAGAAGTGCTAGTTGTATAGCCCCTCCCCCTTTCATATCACAGGTTCCTCTTCCAAACAAATAGGTTCCTTCTTCTAAATCTTTGCGAGCCTCCTCATGCAGTGAATCTTTTATCTTAAAAAGTTCTCCTGCAAGCTCGTTAGGAGAAAAGGCGCAATGCTTAAGCAATTTGAAATCTTCCACTTCTACAACATCATTATGATGAATAAATACTATCGTTTCATCGCCCTTCCCTTTTACCATGGCGTAAAAAACTGATCTTTGAAAGGCATCTTTTGGAATTTCATATGTTCCATAATATTCTGGATGTTCTTGAAAATACTTTATGCTTGAAAAATGCTCCATTAAAAACAATTCTGCCTCCTTTTCCCCCTCGGTAAAAGTAAAACTTTGTGTTTTAATATATTTAAGAAGAACATCTTCAATTTTTGACTCAATTCCTGTAAGCATATCTTTTTTCTGATTCATTATTCATCCTGCCTTTCTAAATCTTAATTTATATATGTTTATTTTCTTGTAAGAGGACAAGTTAGACAAGTTGGACCACCTGTTCCCCTATATGACAATTCTTTTCCTTCATAAGTTAATACTTCTACGCCTATATCCTCTAGCTTCTTCTGGATTTTAGGGCATCCTTCAATTAATACAACCTTTCCCGGTTTAAGTGCTAGAAGGTTTGTTCCAAGATAATCATACTCATCCTCATCAGCTTCAATAAGCTGTAT
>CAZWCK010000141.1:0-1950 GCA_964632625.1 uncultured Oscillospiraceae bacterium | reverse complement strand
TTGTTTCCATGAGAACATCTTTTTCGCTTAGGACAACAGAATCGGCGTCCGTGTAGTAATTGTTTACTGGGACACTTCCCTTTTCTGTGGGTAATATTATTTGAGTGTCTGTTAAAACGTTATTGACTGACGCTGGTGTGGCGGGAGCTTGCTTGTTTTTGAAGAATAAAATAGTGGACAACGTTACACATAATATAACAATAATTATAGATGAAATCAAAAGTAATTTTTTCATAGATTTAAATAAAATAGGTTAATCAAATTCCACAAATAGAGGCGGATGTTTTCCAATGGTTATATTTCCCATTTGAGAATAGAGTGGAAGCGGCTTGAATATTTGTAGTGCCGTTCATCAATTTTGCTTTGCAGCTGGCATAGGTTGCTTCTTGCCCGGCTTTTACTTTGCACTTTCTGTGCGCACAATATTTAACACCATTGCTATTTGTTTTATAGTCATTACAGTCATAACTACTTGATCGGGAGCCGGTTCCTTCAAATATTGTGCTGCCATCACAACCGATTGAGTTGGCACTAGTCATTATATTAATTTGATAAAGACCAATTGAAAAAGAATTACCATCCATGCAGAGATCGGTACTGCTTGCTAAGGCTGCATTCCCGCGGCTTTCTTTATTGCATATCATAGACATTTTTTTTGCGTCATCCGAAAAGGTGCTTTTGAGATTTTCAACAGAACATGGGCCAGAAGACAGCACTTCGCATTTGCCATTTCCTGTGCCGGAGGAACTAGCCGTTCCTCCCGTCGAAGCCTTTTCAGCTGTAGTCAATGTCGGATTCATGTTTATCTTCTTTATTTTCACTAAATCAGGGTTGATAACGTAGAGAATCAAGAAAGATGAAAATGCCAGAAGTAAACCTACAATAGCATCTGTAATCACTCCTTTAGCTGATTCCATGGAAGCATTATTGCCAGCCGAAGTCATGTACATATAGCCACCAATAATAATCATGAGCATGGCACAAATACCAATGCCTCCAATACCAAACTTATAGATAGCAATGACATAGTCATAGAAATTGGTTGGCTTTCCCATTCCTGGTATTTCTTCCATGGGAGTGTAGACAGGCGCTCCAGTTGTAGCAGCAGTTTTTTTGTTAGTATTATAGAGACTCGCTTTTGTAGTTGCGCTGTCTTCGGCCAAGGAAATATTATTTTGACCTAAAACCAAAACAGAAGCTGCTAAAAATATCAGAAAGAGAACTATTTTAAATGCAGTTTTTGTCTCGTTTTCCATAAAAGAAGTACAAATTATAAACTTACATCACAGCCGCAAGCATTTCCACCGATACTGGCATGGATGTGATTGCCCTCATCCAGTGCCTTTCCTCCGCAGCTTATAACTGCAGATTTCATGGCGCTACCGGAAGCAGAACTTCCTTTTGTGGAAAGGTCTACGGCATGCGAACCATCTGTACAGCTCTTTCCTCCATAATGACAAGAAGTTTTTTTATGAAAACAACAGTTTTTTTCATTTCCGGTGCACTGAGAAGAATATTTACTGTAGCAACTTAATCCTCCATTACCATCCGAAATAGAAGATATCTGAATGTTATTTTTTCCAAGTTCCTTGGTGATACAGCCTAGAAGAGAATTAAGTTGTGGACTTGCATCACTACATTGTCCTGGAACCTGGCTTGGAATTTCACTACAAGTTGCAGACTTCTGACCTGTTTTTATCGGTACTTCTCCCGTCGAAGCCTTTTCAGCTGTAGTCAATGTCGGATTCATGTTTATCTTCTTTATTTTCACTAAATCAGGGTTGATAACGTAGAGAATCAAGAAAGATGAAAATGCCAGAAGTAAACCTACAATAGCATCTGTAATCACTCCTTTAGCTGATTCCATGGAAGCATTATTGCCAGCCGAAGTCATGTACATATAGCCACCAATAATAATCATGAGCATGGCACAAATACCAATGCCTCCAA
>CAZWCK010000140.1:0-1965 GCA_964632625.1 uncultured Oscillospiraceae bacterium | reverse complement strand
GTCTTTAACTTTTTTTATTCTACATTTATCATATCCATGTATTTAGTTTTTACTGCATCAAGTGCTATTACATTTTTTATGGCATGGGAAATGATGTCAGTGCTTTCATATTTTCTTGTAGTATTTGAACATGAAAAAGATGAAGCAGGCAGTGCAGGAACACTTTATATTATCATGACTCATATAGGTGCAGGTTTTCTGATGATAGCCTTTATTCTGATATATATTCATACAGGTAGCATGGACATTTTTATAAAAAATGGCGGTGCAGAAATTCCTTCTGCAATCAGAAATGTTATTTTTGGTTGCCTTTTAATAGGCTTTGGAACAAAGGCAGGAATAATTCCGCTGAATATCTGGCTTCCAAAGGCTCATCCGGCAGCACCAAGCAATGTGTCAGCTTTAATGTCTGGTATTATGATAAAAACTGCGATTTACGGGCTTGTCCGTTTTATCTTTTTCTTCCTTGGAATAGAGGTTATGTGGTGGGGAATGGTAATGATGATTCTTGGCATTTTGTCTTCCGTATTGGGGGTTGCATATGCTCTTATGGAAAATAATGTTAAGAGGCTTCTTGCCTACAGCAGTATAGAAAATGTGGGCATAATTTTTCTGGGAATGGGTGTGAGCGCACTGGCCTTTGCAATAGGTAATACTTTTGTTGGAAGCATTGCAATGTTAGGATTTTTGCTTCATTCCTTTAATCATGTTCTTTTCAAAGGTGGATTGTTCATGGGAGCAGGAGCGATTCAATATGCCACAGGAACCAAGAATATAGAAAAACTTGGGGGCTTGATTAAGACCATGCCTCAAACTGCAATTTGCATACTTTGTTTTTCAATGGCAATATGTGCCATAGTTCCTTTTAACGGCTTTATTGGGGAATGGTTAACTTATCAGTCCATGTTTTTGTCCTTGTCACAGGGAATTGCGGCAATTAATGCAATATCCATATTGGGGGTTGCAACGCTTGCGCTTTCTGGAGCTCTTGCAAGTGTATGTTTTGTAAAACTTTTTGGAATAGGTTTTCTGGGAAAGCCAAGGACAGACGAGGCAGCAAGGTCTGTCGAAGTTCCAGTTTCAATGAGATTTGGAATGGGAATTTTAGCAACATTGTGTCTAATTGTAGGAGTGTTTCCCATGACTATTATTAATCCTATGGCAAGTGTCATTTTTGACATTTCGGGTTTTAACGTATTGGGTGAATTAAAAGGGGGATTGTTCCTTGCATATTGCAGCATGGATCTTGGAAATAGTCAGATTTCATCAATGCTTGTTCTTGTGGTGATAATAATAACCATTATTTTGACAATGGGATTTGCTTATCTAAAGAACAACAAATCGGTTCAGGTGTCATATTCCACATGGGATTGCGGATTCAGCGGACTTAATGAAAAGATGCAGTACAGTTCAACAGGCTTTGCAAATCCTCTTAAGATAGTATTTAAAGCACTTTACAGACCTAAAATAGTAATCAAGGTAGAAGATGGAGAAACACCATATTTTCCAGTATCCACAGAATATAAGGTGACAACAGAAGCAATTATTGAGAAATATTTATATAGCCCGCTTATTACAAAGGTAAACAAGCTTTCAATGAGGGCAAAACAGTCAATACAGACAGGCAGCACCCATCTTTATATGCTGTATGTACTTTTGGCACTTTTGGCATTATTGTTGTACAACAGACTTGCGTAGTTCATGATGTAAAGATGGAGGTAGAAAATGAGCACGATAGTATTTATTATTTTGCAAATAATAACAATGATAATTCTTGCACCATTAGTAAATGGCATTGTTAATAAAATAAAGGCCTTAGTTCAGAAAAGAAAAGGACAGTCAGTTTTTCAGATGTATTATGATTTGTCTAAGCTTTTCAAAAAAGATACAGTGGTTTCAGAAACGTCATCATGGATATTTAAAGCAACACCATACATATTGTTTGGAAGTACACTTGCGGCATCA
>CAZWCK010000139.1:0-2012 GCA_964632625.1 uncultured Oscillospiraceae bacterium | reverse complement strand
CCATTAGGTCCAATTATGCCAATTCTGTCCTTTCTAAGAAGCACATAGCTAAAATCCTTAATCAGTTCATAATTGTCATAGGTCTTTGAAACTCCTGTCAATTCAATTATTTTTCTTCCCAGCCTGTTACTTATCGTACTCATTTCCAAGGCTACATCGTTAGTTTTGAGCTTACTGTTTTGCAAATCATTAAATCGTTCAATTCTACCCTTTGCCTTTGTAGTTCGAGCCTGAGCTCCTCGTCTAATCCACGCAAGTTCTTTTTTGTAAATTGCAGCACGTTTTCTCTCTGTTGCAAGAAGCATTTCCATTCTTGCTGCCTTCGCCTCTAAATAATAGTCATAATTCCCCTGGTATTCATAGATTTTTCCTTTGTCTATTTCCACAATCCTATTTGTAACCCTATCCAGAAAATATCTATCATGAGTGATCATAAAAATAGCCCCTGAAAACCGCTTAAGATAATCTTCTAACCATTCCACAATATCATTGTCAATATGATTCGTAGGCTCATCAAGTATCAAAAGATTGGTATCTGCAGATAGTATTGCTGCCATTGCAACTCTCTTTCTCTGCCCACCCGAAAGTTCTTCCATAGGTTGTTGGTAATTTGTAATGCCCAGCTTGGTGAGCATTGCCTTCAATTGGTATTCCTGCACCTTGTGCTCTACCTTATGAATATACTTTTCTGCCTGCTCAAACACATTTAAACCCTTTTCCCAATCCGGATTTTGCGCCAAATAGCCTATTGAAACACCTCTTGTCTTTTTTATTGTACCACTGTCTGCCTCTATTTCTCCTGCAATAATTTTTAGAAAAGTGGATTTTCCTGTACCATTTACACCTATCAAGCCTATCTTGTCAGTATCATTTATGTAAACATCCATGTCCACTAGAAGAGGGTTGGCTGTAAAACTCTTATTAATTTTTTCTGCATTCAACAATATCATCTCTTTTTCCTCTCCTAACTCATCAAAGTAAATATTATGGCTATGAAATAATAAATATTCCGCAACTACAAAAAATAGAAATTCAACATTTACAAAAAGAAGCTGCAAAGTAACTAGCTTACTTTGCAACATTTATCTATATATTCTTACTTTTATTATAATCTTTTTACTTTTTTGATGGGTTTAAATCTAGCACCTGATTTGTCAAATGTTCTATCCAATGCCTTCTCTGTTGATATGACTGCACCGAAAAAAAAGATTATTTGCACTGTAATAGTTACATTCATAATAAATACAATCTTACCGGAATTATAGAAAGTAAATAGCAAGGCCACTGTGGCAATGATGGCAACAACGCCCCAAATTAAGAATTTTCTTGCCAGATATGTATGGGCAAAGTTCCAAGTATCCTTATTCTTCATGGACATTGCAGAACGATAAGCCCACAGACTGCTTACTTTTTCAGGTCCGCCCTTCCTTCTTATAATACCAAATACTATCATTACTATAGGGACTATCACATAACAAACCAGGAAAAATATCTTCATACACCACCTCACGAACAATTAGTGCTCAAAATGATTTTATATTACTACTTTATATAGTAAATAACTAACTAGAGATATTTTAACATATTCATAATCAAATTGGAATAACATTAGATGAAATAAATTATCTGATTGATTTAGGGCTAAATAATATTGCCACAATATATCCAAAAACAATAGCAACAGTAACTCCCGCTGCCGTGCTTGACACTGCTCCTGTTAAGGCTCCCAAAAGTCCTCCATTTTGTGCTCCCTCCATTGCTCCTTTGGCAAGAGCATATCCAAATCCCGGCAATGGAACAGTAGCTCCATTACCTGCAAATTTAACAATTGGTTCATAAAGATTTATACCCTGTAGTACTGCCCCTGATACTACAAAAATTACCAGTATTCTTGGTGCGGTTAGTTTGGTCTTGTCAATTAAAATCTGCCCAATAACGCAAATTGCCCCACCTATTAGAAATGCATTCAAATATTCCATTTTATTACCTACCTTATTTTAAGTTATTTATTA
>CAZWCK010000138.1:0-2027 GCA_964632625.1 uncultured Oscillospiraceae bacterium | reverse complement strand
AGAAAATGGATGAAAACATTAAAAAAGTGGATAATTACACAAAAAATAAAAAAAGAGCATGGAGAAAAGTTGCAGGCTTGGCAGCGGCATTAGTAGTACTTGTAGGAGGATTTGGAATAGGAGTGAATACAAGTGAGGCTTTTGCTTCTTCCATGTCAGACATACCTCTATTGGGAAGCTTGGCAAAGGTATTTACAGTACAAAAGGTTCACAGGGAAACAGATTCTTACGTGACAGATATGAATATTCCGGGGATTGAAGGACTTAAGGATGAGAACCTTCAAAAGAAAATAAATGAGGTGGTTTATAATCAAGTAACAAAGGCTGTTGCAGAAACAGAAATCATTATGGAGCAATACAAGCAGGCATATATGGAGACTGGTGGTACAGAAGAAGACTACGTACCAATGGAAATTTCTGTTGACTATGAAATCAAGGCAATTACAGAAGATATATTATCATTTTCAGTATACAAGACACAAACACTTGCAAGTGCCTATTTTGAAATGTTTTATTACAATTATGACCTAAGGACAGGAGAGCCTTTGACCTTGAAAGCAGTTTTGGGAGAAGACTATATGAGAATTGCAAATGAGCAGATCAAGGCACAGATTGAAGAACGGAGCAAGGACGAAAATAATGTGTATTGGGGATTTGGCAGTGATGCCGAAAATAATTTGGGCGAAGAAGGCTTCAAGACAATTACAAAGGAACAGCAATTTTATGTAAATGAAAATGGAAATCCTGTGATAGTTTTCAACAAGTATGAAATTGCCCCAGGTTGCATGGGAATTCAGGAGTTTGAAATACAAAAGTAGCAAACAAAGTGAAGAAAATATCAACCTATAAGCAATAACCCATAAATAAAAGAGTATGAACATTTAAATAATCCTGTAAGAGGGACTAAATGCAAATACTCTTTATTATTATTTATAGAATAGTTTATCAATAGTTGGATTAATTTTGTAAAATTCTTTTAATGAAGAATACTCCTGCTTTGCTTTGGCAGCTTTTTTACTAACAGGTTCAGTACAGCTGACATCATCCGGATTTAAAAGTATCGCTTTTATCATAATATTTCTGGCGGTGTGTTCAAGGCTTGTAAATTCTATCATGGAAACCTCATAGCCCTTTGCTTCAAGTGCAAGGGCTCTCATTCCGTCTGTAAGTATTTCTGTAAATCTATCCTTCAAAATACCGTGTTTATATAATGGTTTATGCAAATCATTGTCAATTTGTTTAAATAATTCATGCTGACAACAAGGTACCGATAGGATCACCTTAGTAGACCATTTAGTAGCATTAATAAGGGCATAGTCTGTGGCGGTATCACAAGCGTGCAGGGTAACCACCATATCAGCATTATCCTGTGTATAATCGGCAATATCACCCCTAAGGAAGGTAAGCTCGTCATAGTTCAGATCATTTGCAACTTTATTACAGAAATCTATTACATCATCTTTCAAATCAAGTCCTATTATTTCCACATTTCTATTGTGAAGAACCTTTAGATAATGATAAAGAGCAAAAGTGAGATAGGCCTTTCCGCATCCAAAGTCTATTATTTTCAAGATTTTTTGAGAAGGAAGACTGTCTTCTGAATCTTTTACAATCTCAAGAAATCTGTTGATTTGTCTAAACTTACCGTAATGCTTTTGAAAGACCTTGCCGTTTTCGTCCATTACCCCTAGCCTGATTAAAAAATCACAAGGAATGCCGTCAGGAATAATGTACTTCTTTAATTGATTATGTTCCAAAGAAGGTTTAGTGCAATTATTTGATTCCATTGTTTTTCTTGTAATCCGTGGATTATCAGGTTTTGCTGCGATTATTTGAATATCTTGGGTGTTTGTAGAAATATTGACTTGCTTAAAATCATTTTGTATCAGTTTAAGGCACAAATCCAAAGCATTTTCACTACTCAGATTTATATGAGTAACTTTTTTGTTGTAGTAATATTATGCTTGGTCCCAAAGAAAACCCTATAAGATTACAGGGCGAATAGCAACTTTTTTGTATTCAGTGGA
>CAZWCK010000137.1:0-2122 GCA_964632625.1 uncultured Oscillospiraceae bacterium | reverse complement strand
TTCCTGCAAGGGGCAATTCATTTGCCCCGATAGCAGGAATGGAGAATAAAAATGAGAAAATTAACCAAACAAAACATTATAGATATTTTATATGGCTGCACGGTATTAGGAACAGGCGGAGGCGGAAACCTTCAAGAAGGTTTAGATATAATGCAACAGGATTTTGATGAAGGAAAAGAGCTTTATTTGGCAAGTTTGGAAGAACTGCCGGATGATGCATATATTGCAACTCCTTATTGCTGTGGTGCACCGTCAGCAGAAGGAGCAGGTGAGGATAAAGAATATGAGCATTTGCCTCATTTAGGTTATCCTGCATCAATTCTAGCTTTCAGAAGCCTGGAGAAATTCCTTGGCGAGAAATTTTTTGCAGTATCTTCAACTGAGCTCGGTGGAGGAAATACTGCGGAGGCATTACATACAGCTTGTCAGCTTGGACTTCCTATTATGGACAGCGATCCTGCAGGGAGGTCTGTTCCGGAATTGCAGCATTCTACTTATTTTGTAAAGAATCTTCCGATTCATCCAATGACTGTTGCTACTGATTTTGGTGATGTAGTAATTATAAAGGATGTAGTTGATGATTTCAGAGCAGAGAAGATTACAAGAGCTATTGCTGTTGCTAGTGGAGATATGGTTGGAGTAGCTGATCACCCAATAAAGGGAAAGGATTTTAAAACTTCAGTAATTGCTGATGCAATTAGTTATGCGATGAGAATAGGTGAAGTTTTAAGAGAGGCAAAGGAAGCAGGCAAAGACGTTGCAGGAAGCATTGCTGCTGAGATGAATGGAAAAGTTCTTTTCAAAGGGAATGTGGATAAAACTCCTTGGGAATGCATCGGAGGCTTCAATATTGGAGAAATTTTTCTTGACGGTAAAGATGAATATCTAGGAGAAAAATATAGAATTTGGTTTAAGAATGAAAACATTATTTCATACAGAAACGAGGAACTAGATGTAACAGCACCGGATTTAATTTGCATGATTGGTGCCGACGGTGATCCAATTACAAGCCCAAATTTTGAAAAGGGATTGGAAATGACCATTTTAGTTTTACCTTCTCCTGAAATTTGGAAGACAAAGGAAGGGTTAGCATGTTTTGGACCAAGGCATTTTGGTTTTGATATCGATTATGTACCGTTTAATGAAAAATAATAGGTAATGTAATTTCCGCACCTCCAAGGTTAAATAAGTAAATTTAACCTTGGAGGTGCTTTTATGTTATTTAATCAGGGATTGCAATCGTTGTATTGGGTACTTTTACTTATACTACATACAAAATCTTCATTTCAGGTAGCTTCTTTGCAAGCTCAGTTCTCAAGAAGACCTCGCCATCAGCGCGAATGGCATCTCTATAGCAATATTTACCTCGCCCCCGTCCTGTCATAAGCGATGTATCATATAGAGATACAGAATTAGGAAAGGCATCTTGATTAATTACATTATGAACATAACTGTATGTCATAAAAATAATTTCAATAAATGCGGTTTTCTTAACTCTAGGTGAAAGTTTCTCGGCAAGCTGATTTATAAGCTCTGTATATAAATGTTTCCAATCATAAAGAAGTATTATTGGTGCAAGGAGTATCCCAACAGGATAACCTGCTTCAGACATAAGATTCACAGCGTGAATTCTATTGAAAAGCGGCGACGTTCCAAATTCCACTTTGCGTATAACCATTTCAGGATTAACACTCATACGAAAAATAGTACGCTCCTTGTGATTAAGATGTAATAAAGGGTCAACCATATCAAATTTTGTAGGGAATGTAATTTTGCCTTTGCCACTTTTTCCAAAATTCTCGATTGTCCAGGGCAGATTTTCTGTAATAGTGTTTTCCAAAACCAAGTCACTGTTGCTGCCAATTTCAAAACAAAGCTCTTTATCTGTTTTTTGAGCGATTTTTATCATGCGTTCCATCATTTGTTCACGATTGACAAATATGCGGAGGTAGGAACATTTGTTATAATTGCAGACAAGATAGCAGTAAAGACAAGAAGCCGAGCAACCGGAGGAGGTATAAGGAACAAGAAAGTCAGAAACTTTATGATTTTCTACATAGCGATGCGTTTTTCGTATACCAATTACAACGTATTTTTTCATTTTAGGAAAAGCACTGTTTGG
>CAZWCK010000136.1:0-2213 GCA_964632625.1 uncultured Oscillospiraceae bacterium | reverse complement strand
GTCAAAAAAAGCACCTCCAAGGCAAAGATACTCCCCTTAGACTTATTGGCAGAATGGTAGTGTCAAAGAAGTTATGAAAACAACGATTTGAGCTTACAAAAGTGTAACAAATTGGTAAGTTGTACATTGACAGCAGAATAGAGTGGAGAAAAAGGGCAGATTTTTTGGAGCTTAAAGCTGCAAAACTACTGGAATAAGGCAATAAGCCTACATCTGAGCATGAGAAATAAGCCTTAACATCTTAAGTATAGGTTTGAGTGGATCTTGGTTTTATGCGACCTGATGATCTAGAATATAATACTGTGCCATGTCGAGCAACTCTAGCCATTTGGCGGGCATGTTAGGGAGATTAGATACTCCCGGGATATTAACAGGAACTCTGTACCCCAAGGCCTTGTGCGGCCTTAAGAAATTATGCCAGGTTGCAAATAAAGTCAGGTAGTTTTGGCAGTTTGCAAAGGCTGCAAAACCGTTGGTTGATTTGTAGTAAGTTTTAAGAGTTCTGTTAAGCCTTTCGATGACCTGCTTAAGAGGTCTGAATTCGGTGGAAACCGGGTCATCATTAGTTAATCCAATGACCTGTGTAACATCGAAATGAATGCCGTGGCTTGCAAAGAAATGCTGAGCAAGCAGGTAGATGGGGTTCCCATCGAAGACCAGATTCAAATCCTCTGGAATCTCCTTGTATTTGGAGAGGGTATCATCGATAGCTTTGATAGCGGCGATCGTATCTCTATTGGGGGAAACATTGTGAGAGGTAATAATCTTCTTGATGGTATCGATGATGAAGAAGACGTAATGCCACTTGCCATTGACTTTGATGTATGTTTCATCCCCACAGATAGAACTGGTCAAGGAATAGTCATAATTATCTACAAAAGGTTTAAGCAGCATTGCAGCAGCATTGGCATAGTTGATCACGGTCTGATGAGAAATGCTAACCCCGTGGATATCCCGCATGATGGATGCAACCAGCCGGGAGCTCATCCCATAATTCACATAGTAAGAGAGAATCAAGCCGAAGGTATGCGGAGAAGAGTGAATTTTGGAAAGGTCCACATCTGGCATGACAGGCGATTGTTTTGAAAGAGGCTTGAGTTTGATTGTAAATTCTCTGTATATGTAATGGAGCTTAAAAGCCTGTGGATCTGCAATATAGCGTTTACGCTCATCAGGGGTAAGATTTCTCAGATTGGATAAGTAAAAGGAGCATTTCTGATTTTTGCACTTGAAAATATTAAAATCCTTACGCTGCTTGATTCTTTCCAAAACCTTAGTACAGTGAGGACAACGGAGAGTTACGCTTTTTAGGTAGTCGGTACCGCTTCCAAAGGTGAAATCGCAGACTTTGCACAGATATTGAGTATTTTTGGCTTTACCATTGTTCCTGTAGATATAGGAATGTGGAGCACCACATTTGGTGCAGACAATGTCGTCAGAAACCGGGAGGCAGCCTTTGCGGTGTGAAACAGGCTTTAATGGCTTTCCATGCTCAGCAAGATATTCTTTCAGGAGTTGAGTGTAATCAAGCCGTTCAAATAATTCAACAACAGGCATGGAATCCACCTGAAGCTTTCGGTATTCCTTACGGATAGGTTCATCGTAGAACTTCTTCAAAGAGTATTTGCCCAAGATAGTCCACATAAGGTAGCAAATAATTTTTAATTGTATTTGAATGGTCAGGCATAAAGATAGTATAATATTACTCAAGGTGATAATCTCCTTCCGGGTGATATTGTGTTTGGTCGCTTAATATTATACCAGAAGGGTTATCACCTTTCTAATTCAACTCAGATGCAATTGAAATAAAATCCTGTTGTGGATTTGATGGAAAAGTTCATTCTGGTAAGAAGCGCTAAGCTTCAGGCCATGGACAAAATCATGGATAAGATGTGGAAAACCCTAAAGGGTTTACTCCGCACAGCCATGAATGTCTGTGCCACACCTTACCCACAATTTTGCCCACAACATTCAGCAAGCGCTTCTAAGCCGCAATAAACTTTACCACAAGCTCCACAACAACTATTACTGCTGTTAAATTTATATGATCTGAAACCCTGGATTTTTTCCAAATTTCAGGGAGGATACGAAAATAACTGGTGAAAGCCAGTGAAATAAATGGTTTAGGTCGAAATCCATTGAGGATTTTTGACACTACGTTTTCTTGCGAGGGGAGATATATATGAAATTCAAGGCAGTACTATTTGATTTAG
>CAZWCK010000135.1:0-2263 GCA_964632625.1 uncultured Oscillospiraceae bacterium | reverse complement strand
AGATGCGCCGGCGTGATGGAATTGGCAGACGTGCGGGACTCAAAATCCCGTGGTGGCAACACCGTATGGGTTCGACCCCCATCGCCGGCACCAAAATAAATATAAGAATTAATTGAATATATGAAGAAGATTTAAGGAGGTTGTTATTGTGAATGGAACTATGATAATGCAGTTTGCACCATTGGTTTTGGTTGTAATAATCATGTATTTTTTACTTATCAGACCACAGAAAAAAAGAGAAAAAGCAATTAATGATATGAGAAACAGCGTGCAGGTTGGAGATGAAGTAATCACTATCGGTGGTATTTGCGGAAAGATTGTAAAGACCAAAGATGATAGCTTAGTTATTCAGGTTGGTGCTGATAAAATTAAGTTTGAAATAATGAGATGGGCTGTTTCAAAGGTTGTGGAATCTTCAAACAAAGTATCCAAGAAAGACAAGGAAGCTTCTGAAATTGAAGAGGATGAACCAAAGAAGGCAATGCCAAAAAGAATGAAGAGGTCTGTTGAAACTGAAACTGAAACCGAAGCGGCTAAGACAGAAGTTATTGACGTTGAGCCTATTGTAGAACCTATTGATGAAGTTAAAGAAGAACCTGTAAGTGAAGAGACTGAAGAAAAATAAAAGAACATATTTATTTGATGTTAATCCCTTGTGTTTATTGTACACAAGGGATTTTTGTTCTTTTTTTTTAAAATGCAAATAAAATAGTTAAATAAATATATTTATGGAGGTTGATATGACAAAAAGATTATTTAAAGGATATATTTGTACTGTGATTGTTTTATTTGCAACTTTATTTTTACTTGCCATTGGTTTAAGATTTACAAATTTACCGGGAGAATGTGCAATGCCTTTATCACTGCTTTGTCTAAGTATAGCTACTGTTTTTTTAGGCTATGTGACAGGGTACAGTATAGGCAAAAAAGGGCTGTTTTTTGGATTGTTATCAGCAATTATTTTTATTACATTTATAATGATTCTAATTACTTTTGGAATGTCAGAGCAAATTGCAATAACTAAAAAGTATATATTATATGCAATTCCTATAAGTTTTGGTGGAATAGGTGGCATTTTGGGAGCAAATAAGTCTTGTTAAAGCAGTCAAAAAGTAGTAAAATATTATGAAGTATAAATACAATGGTAAATTATTTTTGTAATTTAAATTGTTAAATTGAAATAATACATTTAAAAAAAGGAGAAAGAGAAAAGATGAGTAACAACATGAGGAAAATACTAGCCATTTTGATTGCAATTGTAATCATAGTTGGTTGGTATGTGACTGTATTTGGAATTGGTAGCATTGCACCAATCAAGGACAGCATAAAATTAGGCCTTGATATTAAAGGTGGTGTGTATGTGGTAATGGAGGCTCAAACTGATTTAAAAGGTGAAGAACTTGCTAAATTGATGGAGCAGACACAAGCGGTAATAGAAGAAAGAGTTAATCAAATGGGCTTATCCGAACCGATTGTTACCATAGAAGGCGAAAATAGGATCAGAGTAGAACTTCCGGGAGCTGATAATGCAGAGGAAGCAATTGAATCTATAGGAAGAACGGCACAGTTACAATTTGCAATGGCAGATGGAACTGTAGTGCTAGATGGAAGCAATATTGAAGATGCAGGAATTGCGCAAGACAATGAACATGGTGGTTTTGCCGTTACTTTGAAGTTTGACAAAGAAGGAACTCAAATCTTTGCAGATGCAACTAAAAAAGCAATAAGTGGTCAGATTATACCAAAAGGACAGTATCGACCAAATACAATAATGATTATTTTGGATGATAAAGTAATATCAGCACCGGGAGTTACAGAAACTATTGGTGGTGGAAGGTGTGAAATAACTTCAGGGCAAACAGGAGGGTTCCCTCAGGATGAGGCTGTCAATCTTGCAGCGTTAATTCGAGGTGGTGCACTTCCTGTTTCTCTTAAAGAAGTACAAACATCTAATCAAACAGCAAAAATTGGTGTAGATGCCTTTGAAAAAAGTATAACTGCAGGGGCTATCGGACTAGTCCTGATTTTTATAATTATGCTTGTTGCATACAGAATTATGGGACTAGTTGCCAATCTGGCTTTATTGCTGTATGTTGTAATAGTACTTTGGATAATGGCGCTAATGGGAACGGTGTTAACCTTGCCGGGAATAGGTGGTATCATACTATCAATAGGTATGGCTGTAGATGGAAATGTAGTTATTTTTTCAAGAGTTAGGGAAGAAATATGCAATGGTAAATCTGTTAGAGTCGCAATCCAATTA
>CAZWCK010000134.1:0-2286 GCA_964632625.1 uncultured Oscillospiraceae bacterium | reverse complement strand
TTGACCCGGTGGTAGCAATTTTTTCTTCACCATTTTTTAAAACATTAAAAGTTACTTCGTTTAAAGGTGTACTCTCATTAGTGCCTGCATAAATATATAAATTGTCGGATAAAGGACGGACAAAAGATATTAAGCCTCCCCCAGCATTTGAGCCGTCACCAAGCTTAGGTTTTACTATAAAGGTTTCATCTGTCAGATTGCCCTCTATATCGAATTTATTTTCTTCTATTTCAAATACCCCGGGGAAATTACCCTTGATACTAAGAGAAGGTTGACTACCAGTGTAATCTTTCCCGTTTTCTAATTCCAAAACAGGCTCTCCGCTGTCTATATCAAAGTGGGCTGTAATATTGCCCATTGTGGCAGGGCTATAGTAACTTCCTCTAAGGCTTACAAGTCCGTCATTTCCATCATTACCTCCATAAAGCCTAAGATTAAAAGTACCTACAGCTTTAAGCCCTGCACCGTCTGTATTGGAAAATGTGGAACTGCCTCCATGGGCTAATATTGAACCATTTCGGACAGTCATTTCCCCATCACCTATGGCATAGATGCCTGCACCGCCAGGGTTATTGCTGCTATATTCACCACTGCTACCATAAGCTTTTAGCGTGCCCCCATTAACATCAATTTTACCGCCGTCAGCTAAGTTTATGGCATTGGGAGATACAGTGTCGTCTACACTATTGTTGCCACAGGACACTTGTAAAAACCCATTGGAAGATATATTTATATTTTTTACAGATTGTATGCCCGGATTGGCAGGACCTGTATCAGGATTGTCTCCCCAAGGGCTGGTAAGTTTTGTACTGATAATCAAACTTCCTTTTACATTTAAGGTATCTATATTACCTAAAATTCCATCATATACATATACATTGCCGCTTGCCACAGTAAATGTGTTGATATTGGCTTCTACAGAGCCACTGATTTTAATATCCCCGCTGGTCTCAAGAGTACCAATGCTACCTTTAATAGAATCAAAGCCAAGCACCCCACCACTAGCAGAGATAGCAAGGTTGCCGGAGGCAATGCTTAGTTCTTCAAAGGCAAAGGCAGTTGTGTCTAAAACAAGGGCGAAATCCCCTGCTCCAACTTTGCTAAGGCTTTTAAATTTAGGAAAGTTGCTTTGACTTGCAGAAACTGAAATAAGGGTTATCAGACTTACATTTTCACCCGCTATAATTTCTGCCTCGGTATAGTTTTCTATTTCCTCCACATTAATACTTATAGTATCCTCAACAAGCTTTAGGGTTCCTCTTGCCCCATTTTTTACAAGAATCTCTGCAATCCCTGTCAAATCAACACCTGTAGCATCCCCCTCCCAGGTGTATGTATTCCCCTCACCTAAGATGCCCATGGGCCCAAGGTTAAATGGAGTAGCGAATTTTCCTTCACCGTAGACTTTATCTGCAACACTCTCTAAAGGTATCCCGCTTTCACCATCTATTTTATCCGCGGGAGCCCCTTCATCTCTCTCTTCAGTAATTAATGCTGAGGCATCATTCTTTTTTGCTCCCAAAGCATATGATACAAATGGAGAAATTGTCGTAAAAATCATTGCAAAAAGTAATGTTATTGCTAGTATTTTTTTACTGTACTTTTTAGTAAACATCATTTTCCCTCCTTAAGTTTATATTTTAATAACTGTTAGCTACTATACTGTCATTAAAGCCATAGAGTTAATTACCCAAAGCCTTCTTTCCCACGGCAATAATCTTTGCAAACGTTGAGGATGATACTTAGACTTTTCGGGCCTATATTGCGAATGGCAAGAAGCTTTTCCGGATCATCCTTCAGCAAGGTACAAAGTGTATCCATGTCGTCAATTCCACCCCGGGCAAGCTTTGTTCCAACTGCTACCCCACTCTTTTTTGCGACAGAGCTGTTTTTGAAATATTCAAGTACATCTCGCATAGCACTTCCTCCTGTTTCAAAAATTTAAGAATATATCATGCAATGGGATTTATGTCAATACCCTATATACAAATTATAGAAAAAAAAGAGCAGAAATAAAAGAGTCAGAGCCGTTGGCTAAGCCAACGAAAGCAAAGCTTGACATATGTATAAAAATATGCTATGCGATTTTGCAAATATATGCTATACTAAAATTGTTATTATTCTTTTTAAAAGGGGGCGAAGCCATGAATGAAGCGCCATTACATATCGCACTCTGCGAGGATACGCAGAGCGATCGGGAGCTGCTGGAACGCCAGCTTGCCGAAAGCGGCTTTGCTGTGGAGTATGAATCCTTTTCTTCCGGAGATGAACTGCTCTTAGCCTTCC
>CAZWCK010000133.1:0-2394 GCA_964632625.1 uncultured Oscillospiraceae bacterium | reverse complement strand
CAGGTTGAGGGATATAATTCTGATGCTGATTTAGGCTTAGGGTGTGGACTTCCTACCGAATTTGCACGAATTGAAAAGGGGGATATTGTAGTTGATTTGGGCTCTGGTGCTGGAAATGATTGTTTCGTTGCTCGTGCAGAAACTGGAGAAGAGGGACGAGTTATTGGGGTTGATTTTTCCGAAACAATGCTGGAAAAGGCAAAGGAAAATGCAAAGAAAAGAGGATATACTAATATTAGTTTCTTGCTTGGAGATATTGAAGATTTACCAATTGAGGATAATACTGCCGATGTTGTTATAAGCAATTGTGTGCTAAATCTACTACCCTCAAAGGATAGGATATTTCATGAGATATATAGAGTATTGAAGCCAAATGCTTATTTCTGTGTATCGGATGTGGTAATTATTGGCAATCTACCCGAAAAGATTAAAAATGCTGCCGAAATGTACGTAGGATGTGTTTCAGGAGCAATTCAAAAGTCGGACTATTTAAAAGAAATTCTAAAAGCAGGATTTTCAAATATTATTATTGAAAAAGAAAAACCAATATTTATTCCAGATGATATTTTAGTGAAATATTTGAGTCAAGAAGAATTAGAACGTTTTAAAATAGATAAACCAAGAATAATTTCAATAACAGTTACAGGAGAAAAAACTCCAAATTGCGAATCTTGTGATGGCGATTGTAATAGTTGTTGTTAATAGTTATATAATTAAAAAAACCAAAAAAGATGAATAAAAGAGTATTAATACTATGCACTGGTAATAGTTGCAGAAGTCAGATTGCAGAGGGTTATATCCGTTATTTCTCTCCTAAAGGAACAGAAGTTTATAGTGCGGGAGTTGAAACACATGGAGTAAATCCAAGAGCAATTAAAACAATGATGGAAGATGGGATAGATATTTCTTCTCACACCTCAAATAATATTAATGAGTATATGGATATGGAATTCGATTTCCTAATAACTGTATGCGATAATGCTAAGGAAACCTGCCCCTATTTCCCAACTAAGGCAAAGAAGTTCCATCATAATTTCCCAGATCCTGCAAAAGCAAAGGGAAGCGAGCAGGAGATAATGCAGGAATTTCAAAGAGTAAGGGAAATGATAAAAGAGTATTCAAAAAACTTTGTTAAAGAAAATCTATAAGACTATGAGTGCGAACAATTGTAACCCAACCTTAGAAAGAAAGAAACTCAGTTTCTTAGACCGTTACCTAACACTTTGGATATTCCTTGCAATGGCAATTGGAGTGGGAATGGGATATTTCTTTCCAGGAATATCGGATAATATCAATTCTATGTCAAAAGGGACAACAAATATTCCCCTTGCCATTGGACTAATACTAATGATGTATCCACCACTTGCAAAGGTTAGATATAATAACATGGGCAAAGTATTTAAAAATAAGAAGGTATTAACAGTTTCTCTAATTCTTAATTGGATAATAGGACCAGTGCTTATGTTTATTCTTGGGATAATCTTCCTTAGAGATAAGCCCGAATATCTTATAGGTTTAATACTTATTGGCTCTGCAAGATGTATTGCAATGGTTATTGTTTGGAATGAATTGGCAGGAGGTAGCAGGGAATATGCAGCAGGACTTGTAGCCCTGAATAGCATATTCCAAGTTTTGTTTTATAGTGCCTTTGTATATTTTTTCGTTTCAGTACTTCTCCCTGTGTTTGGAATAGAGAGCTTGGATTTGAATATTGGTATGGGACAAATTGCAGAAAGTGTTGGGATATACTTAGGAATTCCTTTTACTATGGGTATTATAAGTCAGTTACTACTTGTAAAAATATTTGGAAAGGATTGGTTTTGGAATAAATTCATTCCCTTTATCTCCCCAATCACCCTTATTGCATTACTATTCACAATAATTCTAATGTTTAGTCTAAAAGGACAATTAATAGTTCAAATTCCTTTCGATGTAGTAAGAATTGCAATACCACTAATAATTTACTTTATCCTAATGTTTGTAATCAGTTTCTATTTAGGAAAGAAAACAGGAGCCGACTATGAGCAGGATGCAGCCCTAAGTTTTACAGCAGCAGGGAACAATTTTGAATTAGCAATAGCAGTAGCCATAGGAGTATTTGGAATAAATAGTGGACAAGCCTTTACAGGAGTAATAGGACCACTTGTCGAAGTTCCAGCCCTTATAGCCTTAGTAAACCTATCGCTTTGGATAAAGAAGAAATACTTTATAAAACAAATTTAGTATAACTACACTCAATAACTTCTTATTCTTGGTCTAATAACTGCTTATTCATGGTCAAACAACTGCTTGTTTATGGTCTGTAAGTGCCACTTATTAAGTCCAGAAGTGCCACTTATTTGGTCTGTAAGTGCCACTTATAAGGTCTAAAAGTGCCACTTCCGAGGCATCAAA
>CAZWCK010000132.1:0-2457 GCA_964632625.1 uncultured Oscillospiraceae bacterium | reverse complement strand
AACTTTACAAGTGTAAAAAATTGAATTTGTGTACATTCAAGGAGAAGAAAATGAATGGAAGGTACAGTATTATTTTGAATAGCCAGTTAGGACCCAAGCATGGAACCATAATTATTAAGGAAGCCCGCATTAAATTGTGGGGGGTAATAAACCTGCTTGGACATGAAAATATTTTGCTAGGCAAGAAAAAGGATGATGATTTTGTATTCAAGGGAAGACTAAAAACTCCCCTAGGAGCTTCAAAGTGCGAGTTTTCAGGTAAAATAACAAATAATCACATAGATGCCAATATAAAAATAGCAGATAAATCCTATGAAGTAAAAGGAGAAAAAATAAATTAACAACTTTAAACCAATGATAGGGAGTCGGTACAAAAAAGGAAGGGAACAGGAATGAAAAAAGAAATCACAACAAAAATGAGCAAATTGCCAAAAGGAAAAGTATTGGCAGTAGTAATATCAATTGTATTATTGTTAGGCGTTTGCCTTGTTTATGCAGGAGTTCAGATGGCAAAATCGGATGATCTAATTGTACAGGGTAGCTTAAAAATGAGTGAGTCAACACTAAACTCCAAGCTTCCGGGAACAATAGACGAAGTGCTTGTAGAGGAAGGACAGGAAGTAAAGAAGGGGGACCCACTTATTAAGCTCACAAGTGAAACCGTAGAAGCTAAATTACAGCAGGCAGAAGGTGCAGAGGCGGCAGCACAGGCACAAGCAAGTAAGGCCGATGCAGGAGCAAGAAATCAGGAAGTGGCACAGGCAAAAGCGGCTTTTGATTACGCACAGAAGACCTATGACAGGATGCTAAAATTGCTGGAGCAGGAAGCTATTTCACAAGCTACTTTTGATCAGGTACAGGCGCAGTATGTAGCTGCAAAGGAAGTTTATAACATGGCGGTTGAAGGTGCAAGATCAGAGGACAAGGCGGCGGCAGATGCACTTGTTATACAGGCTAGCGGTGCGGTGGCAGAAGTAAACAGCTATCTTGAAGATTCAATAATAAAGGCTCCCCTAGATGGCATAGTTTCTGCTATTAATGTGAATGAAGGCGAACTTATATCAACCGGAATGCCACTTGCATCAGTTACATCAAAGAAAGACCCATGGGTTGTAGTAAATGTAAAGGAAATAGATCTTGCAAAGGTTAAGCTCGGACAGATGGTAACGGTAACAATCCCTGCATATAAGGATATTCAATTTGAAGGTAAAGTTACAAATGTAAGTCAAAAACCTGACTTTGCAACAAAGAGAGCAACCAATGACAATGGTGATTTTGACATATTATCCTATGGAGTTAAGGTGGAAATACTTGATGTTAAAGAAGAGTTATATCAAGGAATGACAGTATTTGTGGATTTTGAAAATGCTCCGAAAAAAGGCGCAGGTAATAGCAAAGCCTCAACAGCAGACGAAGCAGACAAGTAAGGCAGGTAATTAGTAATGAAAGCTAGAAACAACAAAGCTATTGTTTCATTTATTAAGTTCAAAAGGAAACATCCGCGCCTTGTAATGTCTACCCTGGTGTTTCTTATCATACCTCTATTGGCAAGCTCCGTTTTAGGTTACGAAATGCAAAAGGAAGTAGCAATGACAATTCCTACAGTAGTGATGAATAGCGATAATTCTCAATTCTCAAGGGATTATCTGGACTTTGTGGAAGAAAATGAGTACTTCCAAATTGTAGACTATGTGGACAACTATGAGGATGTGAAAAAAACTATAGATGAAGGAAGAGCTTTTGCAGGGGTAATAATCCCGGAAAATTTTTATAAGGACATGGTAGAGGGTAAGGCCCCTAAGATAATGACAGTGTATGATGGTTCAACTTTAGCAGTAATAGTAACGTCAAAAACTGCTATGTCAGAAATACTCCTTACACTTAAGAGTGCTTATCTTGCAAATGTATATGCAGGAAAACAAAACATAGTACCGGGGCAGATAATGAATCAGATAGTTCCAATAAATGTAGCAACAAGAATGCTATATAACCCAGCCAAAAATTTCAGAAACTTTTTGCTGCCGGGAATGCTGGCATCAATAGTCCAGGTAGCAATCGCATTGACAGGTGCAGAGAGAGGCTACGAAAACCAAGGGCTTCGCATAAAATTTAAGGTACATTTAAAGAGAATAGGCTTTTGGAGCTTAGTAGGAACCTGCTCCATATTGTTAACAATAGCCGTGCAGTGGATTTTCTTCGGATTGCCATTAAAGGGTACATTGTTTGGGCTGGTGATTTATACATATTTATTCTCAATGACTATTACCACTTTGGGCTATATAGTTGGTTCTGTATTACCGGAAAGAACTTTCTGCAGCCAGATCGCTTGTATATTGGTGCTTCCAACGTCAATACTTGGAGGTTATACTTGGCCGGTTCTTGCAATGCCGGAAGCATTACAGTTTTTTGCAAAATTAATACCGTTTTTTTCCAAGTTCATTTATTATATGTATATAA
>CAZWCK010000131.1:0-2637 GCA_964632625.1 uncultured Oscillospiraceae bacterium | reverse complement strand
TGTTGATGTTGCCATTTTTGCTAGTATTTTTCTTTGGTGGAAAGGTACTCATGTTAGGTTGTTTCATAATAGGCATAATGGGTGTCAGGGAATTTTTTAATGGATTTTACGCTTTAGATATAAAACCCTCGTATATAATAGCATATGTGAGCATATTTGCATTATATAGCATGAATCTGTTTGTAAAAGATTATCAATGGTATATGTTATGGTTTTTTTCAGTAATATTATTTAGCTTGATGTATTTATTCAAGATAGAAGAAAGAAAGCTTGAAGATGCAATGGCTACAATTACAGGGATTTTTTATGTGATTTTTTTCTCTTTCCATGTAGTCTTAGTAGATCAAACGGGCGAATATTCAATTCTGGTATGGCTGATAATTTTCTCCGCATTTGCTACAGACGTAATGGCATATTTCACCGGATATATGTTAGGCAAGCACAAGCTATGCCCTAAGATAAGCCCAAAGAAAACAATAGAAGGCTCCATAGGAGGTATACTAGGAAGTGTGCTGATATGTGGTGTATTTGGATATTTTGTAGTACCAAGAATTTTGGTGCACTGTGTGATAATAGGGTTGCTAGGGGGTATTGTCTCACAATTTGGTGATCTGACAGCCTCAATATTCAAAAGAAAAATGGGAATAAAGGACTATGGAAATTTAATTCCGGGACACGGTGGCATTTTGGATAGATTTGATAGTGTGTTGTTTACTGGACCTATGGTGTATTATTATATTGCTTTAGTTTTGGCTAGTTAAAATCGCCCATAGCGTCGCCAACGGAATGAAACGAGTTAAAATCGCCCATAGCGTTGTCAAAATATTGCACGCAGTACGCATAGTGCGCTCCGTTCCTTGCGTAATAGAAAAGGATTTGAAATGAAAAAGATTGCTATTTTGGGAAGTACGGGTTCTATTGGAACTCAGACTTTGGATATAATAGATAGAAATAGAGATAAATATGAAGTTATAGTTTTGTCATGTGCGAAAAAAATAGATGTGTTGGAGCAACAAATAGACAAATATAAGCCTAAAATGGTGGTAGTCGAAAGAGAAGAAGACGGTGTATACCTTACTTCAAAATATCGAAATCTTCAGGTTGAATGTGGTACACAGGGATTAATTGAGGCTGTAAGAACAGACTGCCAAATTGTTGTAAATTCACTTATGGGAATAAGAGGTCTGATACCTACTTATTACGCATTGGAAGCAGGTAAGGAAATAGCTTTTGCCAATAAGGAAACCTTGGTCGCCGGCGGTGAACTTATTATGAAAAAAGTAGTTAAAAAGGGAGGCGTCCTTCTTCCTGTTGATAGTGAGCATAGTGCGATTTTTCAGTGTTTACAAGGAAATCCTAAAAATAAGATAAGGAAGCTTATTATTACTGCATCAGGAGGACCATTCAGAGGTTACACGAAGAAACAGCTTGAGAATGTTACTTTAGAACAGGCATTAAGGCATCCAAAATGGTCAATGGGAAAAAAAATAACTATAGATTCGGCAACTCTAATGAACAAGGGATTAGAGGTAATAGAAGCCAGATGGCTTTTTGATATTCAAAGCAATAATATTCAGGTAGTAGTTCATCCACAAAGTATAATACATTCAATGGTAGAATATAAGGACGGCGCCATAATTGCTCAACTTGGACTTCCGGATATGAGGGTACCTATAAGTTATGCTTTAGCATATCCTAACCGTTTGGAAAATGATTTTTCATCTTTAAATTTCTTTGAAGAAGCGGCAAATCTCACTTTTGAAAAGCCAGATGAAGAAAATTTTAAATGTTTAAAAATGGCCAAAGAAGTTTTGGAAAAAGGTGGGAGCTATCCTGTAGTGCTTAATGGAGCCAATGAAGCTTTAGTACAATTATTTTTGGAGAGAAAGATTAAATTTAATGATATTCCAAATACTATTGAGGAAATGTTGAATAAGCACAATCCTAAATATAGTTTGGATTTGGAGACAATACTGGAAATTGACAGAGAAATAAAAGAAAGAGTTTTTAAATTAAAAGATATATAATAGACTTTGATGAATTTAATAATATAAAAGAGGGGAATTTAGATGACGATAATTTATGCAATTCTATTATTTTGCTTATTGATATTTGTTCATGAATTTGGACATTTTATTACAGCAAAAGCGGTGGGAGTAAAAGTAAATGAATTTGCACTTGGCATGGGACCTGTAATATTTCAAAGACAAAAAGGTGAAACCATGTACTCTTTGAGAGCGTTTCCAATAGGAGGCTTTTGTGCAATGGAAGGTGAAGATGATGAGTCTGAAGATGACAGGGCTTTTAATAAGAGACCTGCATGGGCAAAAGTGTTAGTGCTAGTAGCAGGGTCAGCAATGAATGTTATATTGGCTATATTGGTTTTATCGCTTATAGCTTTTTCCACAGGAATACCAAATACCTATGTAAGAGAATCAATAGAGGGTGGACCAGCATTTTCGGCTGGTATAGTTGAAGGAGATAAAATTGTTGAAATAAACAATGAAAAGATTAAAGAATGGACAGATATAGGCACAAGCCTTGCGGAAAGCAAGGGAGAACAGGTTAGTGTGACTGTAAAAAGAGACGGGGAGCTAATTATTTTTGATATGCCTATTGATACTTCAGAGGATGGTA
>CAZWCK010000130.1:0-2732 GCA_964632625.1 uncultured Oscillospiraceae bacterium | reverse complement strand
CTATAAATACAAATAACAGTACCAATAGGGGAAAATGTTTTTCTTTATTAAATCTTTTATTCATGAGTGGATTTTATCACAGAGATCAGGCAAATACAACAACCTTAAGTAATTTTGTTTCTATTAAGTAATAATTTTGTAAAAGCCAAAATAATTCCATAGGAGAGAACAGAAATAATTATTATCGTGGCACCGGATGGAATATCAAAGACATAGGAAAGGCAAAGACCTGACAGGCAAAAAACTACACCCCAAAGAATAGCATATAGCATTCTTCTTCTAAAATTATTAGTTATGAGTCCAGCACTTGCAGCAGGTGCTGTCAATAAGGCAAGAACCAATATTATTCCAACAACCCTAATTAGGACAACTACAGTTAAAGCTACAAGTATTAGTAGTAAATATTCTAAAAATGTCGTCCTAAGACCTATGATTTGGGCAAACTCTGAATCGAATAAATAAGATTTCCAATCATTGAACAGGGCAAGAACCAGGACTGTTACTAATATAGTTAACAATATTATCATATGTAAATCTGAACGAGTAACGGAGAGGATATTTCCGAAGAGGTACGAACTCATGTCAGGCGGATAATTAGGCATCATACCAATAAAGGCAATACCAAGAGCCATTCCAAGTGACCAGAAAAGCGCAATTATAGTATCCGTATGAACGCTTCCCTTACGATTGATATATCCAATGCCAAGAGCCGCAGTAACAGAAAAAATCATAGCACCAAGAATTGGTTCAAAGCCAAGTAAATACCCAAGCCCTACGCCGCCATAGGCAGTATGTGCAATGCCACCGCTCATCATTACTATTTTTTTTTCTATAATAATTATACCGATTAAGCCGCATACTATGCTGGCCAATATACTTGCTATTACTGCATTTTGCAAAAATTGATATTCTGTTAGTGCAAAAAATAAGTCGTGAAGCATCTAACAACCTCCTTGTTCGTTCTATTCAAATTTGTAAAAGTTTTTAATTGTGGTTATGGTCACGCAATACTCTATGGGGAACTCCGTGAGCAATTAAATCCACAGGACAACCATACAAATTTGAAAGAGTATGTTCTGTAAGCTGTGGTTCACCATGATAAATCAATGTCTGATTTAGGCAGGCTAGTTTATGAACTACTGAAGAAATTGCCATCAGATCATGGGTAACAAGGACTACGGTTATTTCTTTGTTCAAATCTTCAAGTAAAGAAAAAATATGTGCTCTTGAGCTTGGATCTACGCTTGCGGTAGGCTCATCAAGTAATAAAATTTTAGGCTTGATTGCAAGTGCTCGAGCTATTAAAAGACGTTGAAATTCGCCTCCGGAGAGGTCGGAAATTTGTCTATCTGCAAGGTGTACTAAATTTACTTTTTCTAACTGAGAAAGAGCATATTCTCTGTCTTGATCTTTAAATTTAAAAAAAGGGTGAAGACCTTTATTTAGTTGTGCTGTCATAACGGTCTCCAGTACAGTAATGGGGAATTGCCTATTCATGTTTGTAAATTGAGGCACATAGCCGATAAGCCCTCTTGAAGAACTCCGATCACTGCCATAAATGGATATTTCTCCGGAATTTATTGAAATAAGTCCTAATATAGCTTTTAGAAGAGTCGATTTCCCTCCACCATTTGGTCCCATTATTCCGAGAAATTCTCCTTCATAAACATCCAAAGAAATATTTTTAAGTGCAGGAATATTGTTGTAGTAAATATTTAATTTTTCAACATGAATTGCATTTTTCATTCTGTATCACCATCTTTTCAGAAAATTGATATTGCTGTTTTTTCATTGGTTATGAGTTATTTTTTTCATCATTTGGTATAGATTGTTTTCGTAGTCAGCAGATAAAGGAGAAAGCATTATTGCTTCACCATCAAGTTCATCGGCAAAGGCTTCGGCTTGCTTGCTGTCTATTTCCTCCTGATAGAATATCACAGATATATTTTTCTCTTTTGCAAAATCCACCATATCTATTAAATGTTTTGCAGTAGCTTCTTTACCGTTATTTTCCAAAGAGTGCATTTTTAATCCATAGTCATTAGCTACATAGCCAAAAGCAGGGTGGTATACGATGAAATCAGAGACCTTGCTGTTAGAAGACAAAGTCTGAAGTTCTTTGTCAAGAGAATCCAGAGTTTGAATGTAGTTAGTTGCATTTTCTTTGTAAATCTCTGAATTTTCAGGATCCAGTAAGCACATTTCTCTTGCGATTACCTCTGTCATTACCTGGGCACGTTTAGGGGAAAGCCATATATGTGGGTCTCTTCCGCCTTGCTCAAAGGTCAAATCTTCATATTTTTTACTCACTTCATCTTGAAGATAAACTATCTTCATTTTTGGAGTTGAAGAATCAGAGGCAGTCTGATTAGAATAATCTTCCAAATAGGGCAAAATATTTGATTCCTCAGTAGGTACGCCTATGGCAAAGTATAGGGATGCTTTTTCAATTTTCTCTCTTTCCTTTGGTTTAGGTTCATAATTCTCAGGATTGCTTCCCTTTGGAATCGCAACGATAACATCTGCAAGGTCTCCGCACACCGCCTTTACAAATGTTTCTTCAGGAATAATGGTTACCGCAACCAGTAGTTGACTGTTTTTTTCTGTTTCATCTTTATGCATGCTTTCGGTTGTATTTTCTCTGTTAGTGCTACAGCCTGTAACCCCCACACTAAATAAAAGCAAAACGAACAGGAAACACACCATCCGAAAGAGAAAGTTATTTTTTTGTT
>CAZWCK010000129.1:0-2807 GCA_964632625.1 uncultured Oscillospiraceae bacterium | reverse complement strand
TGCAATTACAATAGTTCTTAAAGATACAATTCCTTCTAATTTTCTTCCTTTTTCCTTCACATAGCAAGTATATATGGTTTCGCTGTCCATACCCTCTTTTTTTATATACTCCAAAGCCTGCTCAACTGTCATATCTCCTTGCAAACTAATATAATCCGGTGTCATCAAGCTCCCCGCACAGGTATCGGGATAGGTCAGGAATGTATTTATAAGCTTACGTTCTTCCTTGGGAGTTTGCGCCAAGATCTTGTCAACTAAATTTGCCGGAAGTTCTTCAAGAACGTCAATCATATCATCAAAATCTAGTTCATCCAATATAAAGTTAATTTCCTTATCAGTTATTCCGTTTATTATTGCAATTTGATCATCAATAGGTAAATATGAAAAT
Organism: uncultured Oscillospiraceae bacterium; assembly: GCA_964632625.1. Lineage (GTDB taxonomy): Bacteria > Bacillota > Clostridia > Peptostreptococcales > Anaerovoracaceae > CAZWCK01. Next base: position 2,419 of record CAZWCK010000129.1, on the reverse strand, counting down.
ACATCAACCAATACATCTTTTGGTAATGTTCTGAAAATTACAACCGTCTTTTCTACTCCCAATATTTCCAAAATCTCTTCCAAAATCTCAGCAATGTCTACTTCATTGTTCTTTAGAATTAAATCCCTTGCTACAAAATATTTCTTTTCTTTGAGCATTTCAATTATTTCTGTTATCATCTCATCAAAATCTTTTTCCATTTCCATGGGAATTTCACCTCTCTTCTGATGTGTATTCCCAATCTGTTCATTTATTGCAAAACAAATAAAGCAAAAATCGGGAATTTAGCCATATAATAAATTGTCTTTCGTTTAGGACTCGGTCCTATTTCCACAGTCTTCACTTCCTTTCAATACTTTTAATGTTCAATCATTTTTTCACAGATAGTTAAAGTATACCTATTTTTACTATTCATTGCAAGTTATTAGCAAAACTTTTTATTCTTATTTTTATTGCCTTGGTTATAGTTTATTTTACCCTAAATCAGAAAAAATAAAGACTTTAGGTGATAATACCTAAAGTCTCCTTTAATTTATTTTAATAATTAAAATATTACTTCATATTTTTCTTAATTACCTCTGCAAGTCTATTTATGCCTTCGACTATTTTTTCATCAGACATACAAGAATAATTCATTCTGAAGGTATTCTCATTTCCGCCATTAGGGAAGAAACTTCCACCTGGTACATAAGCCACTTTCTTTTCAATACATTCTGCGGCCATTTCCTTTGCATTTATGTGTTTAGGAAGAACTACCCATGTAAACAAACCGCCATCAGGTTCAGTAAACTCCACACCCTCAGGGAAAGTTTCTTTCATGGTATTTATCATAAGGTCTCTGCGTCTTCCATAAACCTCTTTAATTTTATCAACATGCTTATCAAGGTCATACATATCCAGAAATTTGCATGTTTCCATCTGAGCTATAGTGGAAGCCTGCAAGCTTGCTGCCTGGAAAATAAAGTTATACTTTTGAAGTATTTCCTTTTCAGCACAGACCCAACCGAGTCTGTAACCTGGTGCCAAAATCTTTGAGAAGGTACCAAGGAATATTACAAGTCCCTTTGTATCCAATGATTTCAATGCAGGAAGAGATTCATTTCTAAATCTCAATTCTCCATATGGATTGTCTTCAACAACAGGAACCTCAAATTTATTAATTATTTCCATAAACTTATGTCTTCTTTCCAAAGTCCAGGTTCTTCCTGTAGGATTTTGGAAATCAGGAATTACATAAATCATCTTTACTTTGTCTTCTTTTTCAAGAATCTTTTCCAGTTCCTCCATTATCATTCCGTTGTTATCTGTTGGAACCTCTACAAATCTAGGTTCACATGCCTTAAAAGCATTGATTGCACCAAGATATGAAGGGCTTTCAAGAAGAACTACATCATCTTTATCTAAGAATATGCGCGCTGAAAAATCAAGACCCTGCTGTGACCCACTTGTAACAAGTATGTCATCAGGCGTTGTCTTTATATTATTTTTTGCAAGCATTCTGTTTGCAATATGTTGCTTAAGAGGAACATAACCCTCCGTTGTTGTATACTGCATTGCAGCTCTGCCGTTTTCGTCCATCAAAGCCATGCTCGCCTGTTTCATTTCTTCTACTGGAAACAATTCCGGTGCAGGAAGTCCTCCTGCAAAAGAAATAATCTCAGGTCGTGCAGTTAATTTCAATAATTCTCTTATCTCTGAACCTGTAAGAAGGCTCATTCTACTCGCAAATTTAACCATAATATTCGTTTCCTTTCTTTAATTTATCTATCAAGCCAAGTCGGCCTCATATATAATGTTATTGGATAGATAACAAAATCTTTATATCCTTTTCTCTGAATTTGAGTCTCCAATTGCGAAACTAAATTCTCATGACAGGTATTGTACACTATTGGCAGCTCCGTTTGCTCAGAAATTTTACAACACAACTCATAGCCTTTAATTATATGATCTATGGTAGTTTCTCTAAGAAGATGGGTATTGTTAATTAATCCGTCGATTTTAATACCAGTTTCCATATGTATTCTCATAATATGAGAAATTGCACCCTCTACGTTGTCTGTTTCAGGTCTATTTGCATTTATAACGCATAGCATTCGAGATTCCGTTGTAACAAAATATTTCTTGAACTGATTCAATACTCTTGCGCCGCTATCATCTCCGCCAACATCCACAACAGCCATATATTCTTTGTTTTCCAGTGGTGCCTTCAAACAAGCTGATATCGCCGGCAAATCCTCTGTAATGTCATATCCGAAGGAATTGTGGTGTACATCTATACCCTGTTCTTCCAAGAATAATTGTCTTTCTCTGCTTCTGAAATAGGGATTTGCAATATCCATATCAAGTATTGCCACTTTATCATACTTTTTCTTCATATCTATTGCATAGTTCACGGAGAACTCTGTTTTTCCACTTCCAA
>CAZWCK010000128.1:0-2843 GCA_964632625.1 uncultured Oscillospiraceae bacterium | reverse complement strand
CTATCACCTTTCTATAGTTAATTGAATTATTCTGTAAATTCGTCTATATTATTTAAATACAAACTAATAAAATTTAAAGCACTTAAATTCTAAGTTATATTAAAATCGATTTAATTCATGTTTAAATTATGGAAAATTTATAAAACATCATTAATAATATACCATTTAAGTAGTTATATTACCATAAATTTAATAAATAATTTTTATAATTTGATCATCCCTTGTCTTATCTACGGAGCGTTGATTGAAAATTACTACGATTCTATGTATAATGCATTAAAAGCACAAATTAATTTGCCAGAGGAAAATTAAGGTGGGAGCAAATTTATTTTGCAATTAAAGATGGAGGTAAACATGGATTGTATTAAATTAGGAAAACTAATTTATAAATTACGTCATGAGAAGTCAATGACACAAAGACAACTTGCTGACAAAATGAATATCAGCGACAAAACCATTTCAAAATGGGAACGTGGACTGGGTTGCCCGGATGTATCATTGCTTTCGGAATTATCAGAGCTACTTGACGTAAACATAGAGGAACTATTAAAAGGGGATTTAGAAACCAATGATTTGGTAGGAGGCAATATGAAGAATTCGAATTATTATGTATGCCCACTTTGTGGGAATGTTACTATTTGTACAGGAAATGCTACAGTGTCTTGTTGTGGAAGAAAGCTGGAAGCCTTGAAACCACAGAAAGCAGAGAAACAAAAGTTAGATATAGAACAAATTGAAAATGAATGGTATATCACAAGTGCTCATCCTATGACGAAAGAGCATTACATTTCCTTTGTTGCTTTTGCTACAGGAGATAGAGTTCAAATCATTAAACAATATCCGGAATGGGATTTGCAGGTTCGTATTCCAAGGCAGGGTCATGGCATGTTACTGTGGTATTGCGTGAAAGAAGGATTGTTCTATCAGTTGCTTTAAGAAATTCAGGGTAATAAATTATAAAAATAGGTAGAAAAAGCCATCAATTCTGTGATAAAATATAAAATACATCTTTAGCTATGTATGAATATACCAGAAGAAAGGCTTGGCGAAAGAAATCTGAATACAACTCTGGTGATAAGATGAAAATTGAATTGATAGATCAATACAGAGGTTTACCTAAACAAATATATATTCTTTTAATTGCAAGAATTGTTATTGCCATAGGTTCTTTCGTTTACCCATTTTTAACTTTCTTTTTAAGTACCAGAATGAATTTTACAGAAGAAAGAATTGGTAAGTATCTGATGATTATTGCAGTGATTTCTGTTCCTGCTGTGCTTTTAGGAGGGAAACTTGCAGATAAATACAACAGAAAATATGTATATGTTGGAGCTATGTTTTTGTCAGATGTGTTCTTTATAGCATGTGGATTTACTTGTGATAACATTATTGTTGTAAAACTCATATTGGCAGCTTATTTCTTTGTAAATATGGCAATGCCTGCTCTTTCGGCAATGATGATGGATGTAACAAAACCGGAAAACAGGCAGGAAAGTTTCTCACTGGTTTATTTGGGATATAATTTAGGCTTTGCATTAGGACCGCTTATTGCAGGACTTTTATTTGAAAATTATACAAGCTGGATATTTTGGGGGCAAGGTCTTTTAAATTTTATGGCTATGATTCTTGTGGCATGCATTATTAAGGATACAAGAATTGAGATGGTGGAAGGGCTTCAAGATGAAAAGCCACATGCTGCTAATGAACCAAAAAACGGAGGTTCTCTGATTTACCAACTCTTTAGAAATCCCATAATAATAGTAATTGCAATTTTTGCCTCCGTGTACGCATTTTCTTATGCTCAGTTGAGCTATGTAATGCCATTACACATGGAGGATGTTTTTGGAATGTCATTAGGTTCAAAGTACTACGGTATAATGTGGTCTTTAAATGGAATAGTAGTATTTGTAGCAACGCCTTTGATGGTTCTTGTTTTTAAAAGATTTTCGCCTGTCCTGAACCTGTGCTTTGGGGGAATTTTGTATGCACTTGGATTTGGGCTTTATGCATATTCTGATAATTTGTTTATAATCTATCTACTAGTTATCATCTGGTCTTCCGGAGAGGTTTTGCAGGCATCAAACACAGGAGTGTTTATTGCCAATCACGCACCGGAAAGTCACAGAGGCAGATTTCAGTCTTTGTATGACATTATACAGGGTACAGGCAGAGCTATAGGACCTATGCTAATGGGATATTATTTAGTGGGAAGAACTACCAAGGATGCATGGCATCTGATATTCCTGCTTTGCATGATTGCGGTAGTTGCATTTTATTTGATATATATATTTTGGGAAAAACCAGACAAAAAAAGGAAAAGCAAAGGGAGTATGATGTTGCCCGATGCAAATATGAGGATAAAGAATGAGTAATATTATTTTGATAGGAATGCCGGCTTCGGGAAAAAGCACGTTAGGTGTAGTTCTTGCAAAGACCATGAACATGAGGTTTTTGGATACAGACTTGCTAATTCAGGAGCATGAGAGAGCTTTGCTTCAGGAAATAATAAATAAACAGGGAAATGATTATTTTAAAAAAATAGAGCAATATATATTACGCAGTATAAGTGAAACAAATACTGTTATTTCAACAGGAGGAAGTGCAGTATATTACGCAGATGCTATGGAAAATTTTAAGAAGACCGGTAGTATCTTGTATCTGAAGGCAAAATTGGAAACCATAGAGGAAAGGTTAAACAATATTACTACCAGAGGGATAACCCTTGCGCCTGGACAGACAATTCAGCATTTGTACGAAGAAAGAATTCCCTTGTACGAAAAATATGCAGATATAACAGTAAGCTGTGATGGTTTTTCGGTAGAGCAGGTGGTGGAAAAAGTTGT
>CAZWCK010000127.1:0-2897 GCA_964632625.1 uncultured Oscillospiraceae bacterium | reverse complement strand
AGAATTCTTTATTGATAATGAAGAACGGTTAAAAAAGGGTAGGCAGGCTGTTTCTATGATTGTTGGAAGAGATACAGAGGGTTTAACAGAAGAAGGTATAGTAAAAGCAACGATTGAAACAATTGCAGAGAATACCTCGGATGGAACCGTTGCACCAATGCTTTTTATGGCAATAGGAGGAGCTCCTTTAGGTTTTCTTTATAAGGCTGTAAATACTATGGATTCCATGGTAGGATACAAAAATGATAAATACTTGTATTTTGGAAGATTTGCAGCAAAACTGGATGATGTGCTTAATTATATCCCCGCAAGGTTTGCAGGGCTATTTATGATTTTTGCAGCATATATGATTGGGCTAGATGGGAAAAATGCATGGAAAATTTTTAGAAGAGATAGGCACAATCATGCTAGTCCTAACAGTGCACAGACAGAAGCTGCTTGTGCGGGAGCATTGGGAGTTCAGCTTGCTGGAAATGCATATTATTTTGGGAAACTTTATGAAAAGAAAACAATTGGAGATCCAATTCGTGAAATACAGATAGAGGACATAAAAGTAGCAAGTAAATTACTTTATGCAACGGCAATAATTAGCTTGGCAGTATGCATGATTGTAATTGCATGCGTTAGCTTGATTTAATTCCGGCGGATAAAAAAGACGTATGGTGTTCAGTTCAAAGATGGAGGAAAAGAATGACAAAACTTATACATGGTGGAGATATATATGGTGCAATCGAGAAATTGAAAAAAGACGAGAGTCAGGGCATAGATGATATTTTGGATTTCTCTGCTAATATTAATCCTTTTGGTTTGCCTAATAGCGTGAAAAAAGCTATAACAGAAAATTTGGATTATTGCGTTAATTATCCTGACCCTTTATGCAGGAAGCTTACAAGGGCGATTAGCAAATCTGAAAACATAAGTGAGAACCATATATTATGCGGTAATGGTGCTGCAGACATTATTTTCAGACTAGTGCTTGCTGTTAAACCAGAAAAGGCTATGGTTATTGCTCCAACTTTTGCAGAATATGAGATTGCATTAAAAACTGTCGGATGCCAAGTGACTCACTATTATATTAAAGAAAATGAAGGATTTGCGATAGACTATAGGATTGTTGAATATATAAGTAATAATTTCGGTATAAGAAAAGATGATAAAAATGAATTTAATATAAATCAAGCAGGAATGATTTTCTTATGCAATCCAAATAATCCGACAGGGCAGCTAATAAAAAAAGAATTACTGCTAGAAATAATAACTATATGCAAGGAAAAGAATATACTTGTGGTCATTGATGAATGCTTTATTGATTTTGTTGAAAATTATAAGGAATATTCGGTTAAAGAATATATTGAGAAGTGTGAGAATCTTATAATATTGAAGGCATTTACAAAGAGTTACGCCATGCCTGGATTAAGGCTTGGGTACTGCATGAGCAGTAATTTAGAACTACTTGAAAGTATGTTTAATGCAGGACAACCATGGTCGGTGTCTGGTGTGGCTCAAATTGCGGGAATTGCAGCACTTGGTGAGACGGATTATGTTGAAAAGTCAATTATGAAAATAAACAAGGAAAAACAATTTATGACAGGTGAACTAAAAAGACTTGGAATATGGCATTTAGAACCGGCGGCAAATTATATTATGTTGAAATTTGGGAGTATAGTGACAGCAGAAGAAAATGAAAAATTTAAGGACAGTCTTTTAAAAAAAGGAATACTAATTCGGGATTGCAGCAATTACAAGGGTCTAGGCAATGGGTACTACAGAATAGCAATTAAAGATCATCAGGCAAATATAAGATTAGTGGAGGCATTAGAGGCAGTACTGATAAATAATTCGCATTATAGATAATGTTAGAAAAGGGTAAATTCAGTTTATCCTATGCAAAGATGGAGGTAAAATATGTCTAACAAACTTATTAAAAATGGTAATAAGGCGAAGGCGATAATGATACAGGGGACTATGTCAAATGCAGGCAAAAGCCTTCTTGTTGCAGGACTTTGCAGGATTTTCAGACAGGATGGCTACAAGGTAGCACCTTTTAAGGCACAGAACATGGCACTGAATTCCTTTATTACAAAGGAAGGCCTTGAGATGGGAAGAGCCCAGGTGGTTCAGGCAGAGGCAGCTGGAATAGAACCGTCAGTACTTATGAATCCGATTTTGCTTAAACCTACAAATGACATGGCTTCGCAGGTAATAGTAAACGGTCAGGTTCATAGCAATATGGATGCTAAGGAATACTATAAGCATAAAAGAGAAATGGTTCCTTATGTTGAAGAGGCATATTCTAAGCTTGCCAGCCAAAATGATATTATAGTAATAGAAGGTGCAGGAAGCCCGGCAGAAATCAACCTGCAGGAAAATGATATTGTAAATATGTTTATGGCTAAGCTTGCTAAGGCACCAGTGTTATTGGCAGGAGACATAGACAGAGGAGGAGTATTTGCTTCTCTTGTTGGTACTATGGTTCTTTTTACCGAAGAGGATAAAAAGATGGTAAAGGGGACTATCATTAATAAGTTCAGGGGAGACAAAACTATATTGCAACCGGGACTCGATATGCTTGAGGATATTATCAAAGTACCTACAATAGGCGTTGTTCCTTATTTGCACGTTGACATTGATGATGAGGATAGTCTAACCGAAAGATTTACAAGAAAAGACAAGGTAGGATTAATTGACATAGCCGTAATCAGACTTCCCAGAATTTCTAATTTTACGGACTTTAATGTGTTTGACTATTCTGATGCAGTATCACTTAGGTATGTTTCGACGGTTGCAGAGCTTGGAGCTCCGGACATGATTATTATTCCGGGAACAAAGAATACTATGGAGGATTTGTTATGGCTGAGGCAGTGTGGCTTGGAGTCTTGCATTATTAAGCATGCAGC
>CAZWCK010000126.1:0-2901 GCA_964632625.1 uncultured Oscillospiraceae bacterium | reverse complement strand
ACAAGTACTAAGATTAGTAATAGTGATAAAATCTTTTTCATATTAATATTCTCCTTCTTTTAATTATTTTTAGCAAATATTTTGCTATTTTAACTTATTCGGTTGTCTGTGGCCTTTCTAACTTATTCTATTGTCTGTGACCTTCGCAAGCTTCATTCCAATTTCCTGCAAAATCTGAACAAACACAACGATTATCAATACTATAAGCCACATTGTTTTCTCATCAAATTTGTAATATCCATATCTGATGGCAATATCACCAAGACCGCCACCACCTACGAAGCCTGCCATTGCTGAATATCCAAGAACGGTAATAGTTGCAACTGCACTTCCTACAATCAAGGCAGGTTTTGCTTCGCTTATCATTACCTTAGTAATTATCTGCCAGGTTGAAGCACCCATGGACTGGGCAGCCTCTATTACACCGCCGTCTACTTCCTTTATCGAGGATTCTACCAATCTCGCAATGAAGGGAGCCGCAGAAATTGTAAGAGGTACTAAAGTGGCCGTAGGTCCTATTATAGTTCCAACGATAAATTTTGTGAAACCAAGAAGTGCCACAAGCAATATCAAGAAAGGGATGGACCTTACCACGTTTATGAAAAATCCGAGAACCGCATTGAACCTTGGCATCGGGTTGATTCCGTCTTTATCAGTTACTACAAGCAAAACTCCCATGGGAAGACCAAGAATATATGCGAGTAGTGTTGAAACTACCGTCATGTATATACTTTCCAAAAGCCCCTGCAAAATTAAATCAACCAATTTCGTTTACCTCCTCCACATTTACATTCTGACTGTTAAGGTAGTTCATTACCTGCTCCGCCTTTTCGTATTCCTCCGGAAGCTGAACAACCATCTGCCCCACAGCCTTGCCGCCAACGTCCTGCGTATTTGCATACATGATATTTACAGGAGCCTGACATGCAAGAACCATGTTGGAAATAATGGGCTCAAAGGAAGAACGGCCATCAAATACTATTCTTATGAGCCTTGTACCGGTAAATTTTTCTGTGCGGCTTTCATCAGGATAAACCAACTTTCTTGCAGCATCGGTTTTTGGCTTGGCAAAAATTTCTTCAACCGGACCCGATTCTGCAATTATACCGCCATCAATAATGGCGACCTTATGGCAAATTTGCTGTATTACGCTCATTTCGTGAGTTATTATGATAATTGTAATTCCCAGATTTTTGTTAATGTCACGCAACAAAGAAAGTATAGATCTTGTGGTTTTGGGGTCAAGTGCGCTGGTTGCTTCGTCGCATAGAAGGACTTTTGGCTTTGTTGCAAGGGCTCTTGCTATTGCAACTCTCTGTTTCTGACCACCGGAAAGCTGTGAAGGATAAGATTCCATTCGATCCTCCAAATTGACTAATTTTAAAAGCTCTTTTGCTCTTTCTTCAGCCTCTTTTTTTGGTGTACCTGCAAGTTCTAAAGGAAAGCACACATTTTTGAGAGCTGTTCTTTGCATAAGTAAGTTGAATTGTTGGAAAATCATTCCGATATCTCTTCTTTTGTTATTTAATTGGTCGTTTTTGAGGCTTGTTAATTCAAAATCCTCAAAAATTACCTGACCTTCAGTAGGTCTTTCCAGAAGGTTGATACAACGTACAAGGGTACTTTTTCCTGCACCACTCATACCTATTATTCCAAAAATTTCACCACTTTGTATTTCCAAATTTATGTTTTCCAAAGCAGTAACCTGACCACCTTTTGTTTCAAATTCTTTTTTAAGATCTTTAATTTGAATAATTGGTTGTTTTTCATCTGTTTGAATGCAATTCTTTTCTAAATTCAATTTATTTCCTCCTGTTTTTAATTGATTGATATAGTTGTTATAATTAGTTGGGCTTTCAGTAGCATAAAAAAAAACAGACAGCTAAATGCGTCTGCAAATTTAAATCTTTCATTTCCATATGAATTCTTATGGTATATATGATTCTCCAAGGCACTCAAATTTGAGCCTCCTTAGAAACTGCAATAGCTTAGCTAAGTTGTGACTTATGAAATTTTACGGAAGAAGTGCACATGCACATGCCCATAGTCATATTCATTTCCATCATCATGGTAGCACCTGAGGCTACGCTTATCTTTGTGAATCCTGTCATGCGGCTTTCTCCCTTCCTCATTTCTTGTCACGCTATAGCGCGTATGCATTAACTACATATTTAATGCTATTGTTGTAATTATAGAGACCAATTTCTGAAATGTCAATACATTTTTCAAAAATTAAATATAAGTTTGTTACAGTTTAGATGTATTCAATAGATGGTTGTTAATGTTTCATTATGAGAAACAACAACAATTTACCTAATAAATATCTGATTGCCTATAAAAAACATTGCTGCACTATTAGCACACTTAACGATACCATTAATAAAGTGAATATTGCGATGCAAAATAAGGATTATGAAATAAAAAAACTTGTCATTGAAATAGAATGGTTAAAAAACAATAATAATTAATATTAATCAAGGTAGCTCTAACGTACGTGGGTATTTATCCTAAATCTAATAATTATTACTTGCTCACGTATAAACTTTACCCCAAAATTTGATATTTGGTTGTTTTGCGCTCTTTTTTTTCTTTATTTAGTTTTAAATTATACTAATTCTTATGTTAAATGCTCTCCTACGTATAAAAACGACCTTAAATTTATACGTGAGCAGTTAAATAATAGGTAAATTGTGATAATTATTTATATGAACACAGTAAAAATAAATAAAAACTAATAAAAAACCATGAAACAAGACATTAATTATACGTGCAAGAAAGAAAAAGTATATAAATAGGATAAAGCAAGCCTCGAGCGGCAAAATTACAATAGAAATACCTAATAGTTGTGATATAATATACGAGCGGAGTCGAGTATATTTCATCATAAATTTCATTGCGCCA
>CAZWCK010000125.1:649-2950 GCA_964632625.1 uncultured Oscillospiraceae bacterium | reverse complement strand
AAGCCACCCATGATAGGTGACTTTCATTGTATCAAAGTTTGTCCTTTGATATGGTCGGGACGACAGGATTCGAACCTGCGGCCTATTACTCCCGAAGCAATCGCGCTACCAAGCTGCGCTACGTCCCGAAACACAAGTATCATTATATCAAGACAAAATGCTATTTTCAAGTAGTCTTAGAAATTTAATAGTTATAGTTCAGAGGTGGTTATCCTAATTTGCCTACTTTTCAGCCTCCCACGTATAAATTTAAGGTCATTTTTATACGTGGGAGAGCATTTAACATAAGAATTAGTATAATTTGAAACTAAATAAACAAAAAAAGTGCGCAAAACACACCAAATATCAAATTTTGGGGTAAAGTTTATACGTGAGCAAGCAATAATTATTAGATTTAGGATAAATTCATAATCCTTATTTTGCATAGCAATATTTATCTTATTAATCGTATCGTTAAGTGTGCTAATAGTGAAAGCAAGGTTTTTCATAGGCAATCAGATATTTATTAGGTAAATTTCTGTTGTTTTTCATAATAAAATATTAACAATCATCTATTGAATACATCTGAACTGTAACAATTTTTTTAGTTCTATTTTAATTTATCTTAATATCTCTAATTTCTCTTGACTTCCATAATTTTATTATCTCATAACTTGATTTACTTTGATATCTTTAATATATTTTTATTCATTCAATTTATTATTTTGAAATAATAGCTAAATAGTTTTTTTGATATGTAAAAAAGCTGAGTCCAATTGTGTTTTTAAGCTTATATATTTTTAATTAAATAAATCTAAAATATATTGAATTATGCTATAACAAATAAACTGTTTATACAATTTATTACAAATGTCAAAAAAATATACAGCTGTATGAAATTGTCCATTTTAAAAGATATTATAAAAGGCTAGTATATCAACTATAGCAAAAGATCAATGGCCGCTTATGGCGGTAACAATACATTACACAGGAGGATATAGAAAATGAAAAAACAGGTAATTTGCATAGCAATGGCAGGGATGATGATTCTTTCTCAAATGGCGCCTGCTTTTGCAGAAACGACTGGCGGAGCTGTAGAAACCACACCAACGGCAATAAGTCCTACGGAGGAGGTAATACCGTTACAGCCGACAAAGTCACTATCACTTGATCAGGCAATTAAGATCATGACAACAACGGGTACAAGGGCGCAAACGGCAGAACTGAACAGAAAGTCGGATATAGCAGTTGAGAATGGGTATATGGAGGCAGTGCAGAGGATAAACAAGGCTTGGGACAAGGTGGAAACTGCAGAGAAGGTATATTCCTACTATTCAAGTGTTGGAAAAGGAAAAGATTTTTTGGACTCAATAGGCGTTCGCAGTATAGTTGAACTTTCATATAACGCCCAGGCGGCAGGTGCAACCTCAACCAACAAAAACATTTCAAGATTGAGAAGGGACTTTGCAAAAGCCAACAAAGATAACAATTACCAAGCAGATATTAACCAAATAGAGCAGGATACTATTAATATATATAATACAGTTCTTCTTGCAGAAGAGAACCATAAGATAACAAAAGACAATCTCGTGGCACAGCAGAAAAACTTAAAAAACGTAAATGCCAAGAAAGAAGTAGGGCTTCTTTCCAAAAAGGATGTGCTAGAGGCTCAGAGTGCAGTAATGGAAGCAGAAAGTGCGGTAAGGGCAGCCGAAACGCAGATGGAATATGCACACATGAGCTTTAACTACCTGCTGGGATATAATGTAATGCAGAGTGTTAAGTTTACAGATAAGCTTGTTGAGGAGCAGGCAGAAATTGCAGATGTTGACACGGCAATAAAAAAAGCTCTTGAAAACAGGAACGAAATCAAGGGCGCAGACCTTGCAAAGGAAATATACAAATTATTGTTGGAGGATCTGAAAGCATACCCTCATACCTCATCAACTTATCTGACGGCGCAGAACAACCTTCTTACGGCAGAGAAAACAGCAAAAGACGCAAAATCACAAATAGAAATTGACATCAGGAACAAAGCAGCAATATTAGCTGACAAGAAAGCAGCACTTGATGCGGCAAAGGCATTAAAACAGTATGCAATTGAAGGGGAAAGACTTGTAGCACTTACCAACGAAGAAGGACTTTCCACAGTGCAGGATCTTTTGGCAACACAGGTAAAGCTATATAAGGCAAACCTGAATATGGCGAAGGCAACCTCAGAATACAACCTCGCAATGAAAAGTTATAATGATGCTCAAGGAATAGGGACAATGAGAATTCCGCTATAATTCTTTGTTTCTTTCAGCAAATCGGAGTAAGGCC
>CAZWCK010000125.1:0-639 GCA_964632625.1 uncultured Oscillospiraceae bacterium | reverse complement strand
GTACCGGAAACAATGGTGTCAAGAACACCAATCATTTCTTCAGGAGTACTCTTCATACCTCTGCTAACCCAGTCCTCAAGAAGGGCAGAGAAGGTGACACTGTAATAATGTGCCAGAGCAATGAAGTCACGTTCTGAGACGTCGATGCCTTGTGCGGCGTAACGAAGAAAACGTTGGGCAATTTCAAGAGCATCACTGTAGATATATTTCTTTAAGGTAGTAGTACCTACAGAATTAATCAAACAATGAGAAATTGCTTCATTGCTTTGAATATACTTTAGAAGATAGATACCGGCATCCTGCCAGGAAAGAAAATACTCGCTTTCAGTAAGTGTAGAGACAATTTCCTGATCAAGCATCCATTCAAGCAAATCATAAATGTCCTGAAAATGATAATAGAAGGTTTGGCGGTTCAAGCCTGAATCTTCAACAAGTTCTCGGATGGTTATTTTGTTTATGGGTTTGACAGCCATGGCTTTCTTGAGAGAGTCGGCCAAAGCCTTTTTGGTTAAATCGGTTTTTGCAGTATATGCCATAAGTAGCAATCTCCTTACGTTCAAATTTGTTAAGCAATATATATAAAAATAAATTATATTAATAATGGTGGAAGAAATTCACTTAATTTCATATTAACATTAT
>CAZWCK010000124.1:0-3179 GCA_964632625.1 uncultured Oscillospiraceae bacterium | reverse complement strand
TCCAAATTATGACCATCAATGGGTCCAAGATATTTGAAGCCTATTGTTTCAAATAACGCTCCTCCGTCCACAACCGCATATTTAACTGAATCGCGTATATGCTCAATTCCTGAATAAATTCCTTCACCAACGCCCGGAATCCCTTTCAAAGTCTTCTTAAGTTGCTTTTTAAAATCCAAATAAGTACTGCTTGTTCGCAATTTTCTTAAATGATTCGATACACCACCCTTATTTTTGGAAATCGACATGCCGTTATCATTTAATACAACTATCATCTTTGAATTAGAATCGCCCACATTATTCAAAGCCTCAAAAGCAAGTCCGCCGGTCAAAGCTCCATCACCGATAACTGCAACCACAGAATAGTCGTCATTATTCAAATCCCTTGCAGCGGCCATACCTGCTGCAGCAGAAATTGATGTACTACTGTGACCTGTATCAAACACATCATATGGGCTTTCGTCTCTTTTCGGAAATCCACTCATTCCACCAAACTGTCTTAATGTCCCGAATTTGTCAGCTCTGTTTGTAAGCAATTTATGAACGTACGACTGATGTCCCACATCCCAAACTATCTTATCTTCAGGCATATTGAATACTTTGTGCAAAGCAAGAGTTAATTCAACTACACCTAAGTTAGAGGCTATATGTCCTCCCGTTTTTGAAACATTTTCAATTAAAAAGTTTCTTATTTCAACGGATAAAAGCTTCATATCTTCTAAACTCATATCTTTTAGTTCTTTGGGGAAATCATATTCCAAAAGATTTCTTTTCATTTGCTACCACCATCTTCACGCTTGAGCTCCTTCAAATTGTTATTTACATCTCGTAGCCAATTTACTTGCAAGAGTAGTAAAAAATTCCGCATTATCATAATACGGTGCCATTATATCAATAGCATTTTGTGTTAATTCTTCCAGCCTCTTTCTGGACTCCTCCACTCCATAAAGTGCAGGATATGTTGATTTATTGTTTGCAGCATCAACACCGGCCTTTTTGCCCATTTCTTCTTCATTTCCACATATATCAAGTAAATCATCAGCAACCTGAAAAGCAAGCCCTAAATTTTCAGCATATATTGAAAGATTCTGCAAGTCCTTGTCATTTACATTTCCAAGATGTGCTCCTGCGCGAACTGCTGCAATAATCAACGCTCCTGTTTTGTTTATGTGAATATAATCCAACATTTCTTTTGAGCATTGTTTATTCTGAGTATCTATGTCTGAAATTTGTCCTGCAACCATTCCACGACAACCGGAGCCTTTGACTATTTCATAAGATGCCTTAACTCTGGCTTTTAATTTTACTTCATTATCAAAATACATTAACATATCTTTGTTCATTACTTCAAAAGCTGCACTTTGCAAACCATCACCTGCAAGTATTGCTATAGCATCCCCATAAACCTTGTGATTTGTAGGAATTCCTCTTCTTAGATCATCATTGTCCATAGCAGGTAAATCATCATGAATAAGGGAATAGGTATGCATATATTCTATTGCACAAGCATACGGCATGGCGGCCTTCATATCTCCACCCAAGAAATTACAAGTTGCTAGCAGTAATATGGGGCGAATTCTTTTGCCCCCTGCAACAAGACTATATCTGATGGATTCGTTTAATACATTACTCTTGTGATCAATATCAGGTACAAAATCCAATAAATAAGTTTCAACTAATTCTCTATAATCTTCCATAGTCAGTTCTTTCATAATAACACCTCTTTATTTTGAATACACTTATATTTTATTTTGAATACACTTCTATTTTATTTTGAATACACTTCTATTTTTTGCTTTGCGCTTGCCAATATTTCATTACATTTTTCATAATATTTAATACCTTCTTCAAAAGTATTAATTGCTGTATCAAGGGGTACATTGTCGCTTTTCAATAGCTCCGTTGTTTTTTCCAATCCGGCTAAAGCTTCTTCAAAAGAAATATCCTTATTTTTTTCCATCAAACAACCTCCTTATATTTCTTACAGTACAATCTATAGCACCATCTATCATGGCTACTGTCAATTCCTCATCAAGATGTAATTGCTCTACTGAATTTGCAAGTCTGCCTTCTTTTGTAATAACAGCTGCGTAGCCTCTTTTCATGATCTCTTTTGGATTCAATCCATCTAAAGTTACTTTTAAATTGTTAATTTTACTTTCATTTGAAGAAATATAGTTATTAATACTATTAACACTATCTTTAATTATACCATCTATTTTCAATTTATTCATCGAAATTCTGTTATTTAATGTTGAAAATAAATTTTCTGTTCCTAAAGACTGAACTCTCAATGTTTTCGTTCTTAAAATTTGTTCTAAACTAATCAGTATTTTTTCTCTAGTTGTACCAACATAATTAATCAGTTCGTTAATGTCTGGTACTGCAATCTGAGCAGCAGCCGTTGGAGTCTCTGCCCTTCTGTCTGCCACAAAGTCAGAAATGGTAAAATCTATTTCATGACCTACTGCAGAAATAATTGGAATCTTTGAAGCAAATATGCTTCTTGCAACTATTTCCTCATTGAAAGCCCAAAGCTCCTCCATTGAACCACCTCCTCTACCAACTATTATGACATCAGTTTCGGGGAAAAGCTTGTTCACTTCATCTATTGCACTGGAAATTTCACCGGCGGCTGCAGGTCCTTGGACTAAAACAGGATATATCAGCACATCTACTATATTATTCCTATTTTTAATAATTTTTAATATGTCTTTTACAGCTGCGCCTGTTTCCGAAGTAATTATTACAAGTTTCTTGGGGAAAATCGGAAGACTTTTTTTATGCTTTTCATCAAAAAGTCCTTCACTAAATAGCTTGGACTTCAATTTTTCAAAAGCAATTGAAAGATTTCCCAATCCTTTAACTTCTATGTCTCTAATGTTCAAAGAATAGCTTCCCCCCCTTTCAAATAAATATATATATCCGAATGCGCTTATTTCCATTCCTTCTGACAATTCGAAACGTATGTCTTTGATAATATCCTTTGAAAGGAAGCAATTTATTTTACTATCTTTGTCCTTTAGTGTGAAATATACATGTCCTGTTCCATGAAACTTCAAGTTGGAAATTTCTCCTATTACAGATACATTACCCAAAATAGGATCAGACTGCAAAACCTGCTTTATATAACTATTTAATTGAGTAACAGAAACAGGTTTTAAAGCCATAATTTTTTC
>CAZWCK010000123.1:0-3205 GCA_964632625.1 uncultured Oscillospiraceae bacterium | reverse complement strand
CAGCGTTCACCTTCTGCAAGAATTCCCATATGGCCCCCCAGACAAGGTCCGCAGGTAGGTGTTGAAACAGCACAGCCTGCATTAATAAATGTTTCTAAGTATCCTAAACGAATACATTCTTTATAAATTTTCTGAGTAGCGGGAATAATTATTGCTCTTACATCCTTGTGTATTCTTTTCCCTTCTAATAATTCTGCGGCAACAGCCATATCTGAAAGGCGTCCGTTTGTGCAGGAACCAATAATTACCTGATTAATATTAATATTTTTAATTTCATCTTCATCAAAGGTTCTTGTATTGTCAGGAAGATGAGGAAATGAAACCGTATAAGAAATTTTGCTTAAATCAATATCTATAGTTCTGGTATATTTAGCATCATCATCTGCATTATAAATCTCATATTTTCTTGAAACCTTCTGCGTTAGATATTCCTTTGTTATATCATCTACTTGGAAGATACCATTTTTTGCACCAGCCTCAATGGCCATATTGGCCATACATAGCCTATCGTCAATAGACAAATTAGCAATCCCATCACCTGTAAATTCCAATGATTGATAACGGGCTCCGTCGACCCCTATCATTCCTATGAGATGAAGAATTACATCTT
This sequence comes from uncultured Oscillospiraceae bacterium, assembly GCA_964632625.1. Classification (GTDB taxonomy): domain Bacteria; phylum Bacillota; class Clostridia; order Peptostreptococcales; family Anaerovoracaceae; genus CAZWCK01. Next base: position 2,595 of record CAZWCK010000123.1, on the reverse strand, counting down.
TTCCGCTTACATACTCATTAAGTTTTTCTGTTATATTAATTTTTATAGCTTCAGGAACCTTGAACCATGCTTCTCCATTTGCCATACCATAAGCCATATCTGTACTTCCTACACCAGTTGAAAAAGCCCCCAGTGCACCGTAGGTGCAAGTATGCGAGTCAGCACCTATAATGCATTCACCCGGAGCTACCAATCCTTTTTCGGGAAGCAGTGCATGCTCTATTCCCATATCACCTACATCATAAAAGTTTTCAATATCAAACCGTTTAGCAAAGCTTCTGCATTGTTTGCATTGCTCTGCTGCTTTTATATCCTTGTTTGGAGCAAAATGATCCATAACAAGAGAAATTTTATCTTTATCAAAAACGGTTTTGAAGCCTGCTTTATTAAATTCATCTATCGCAACAGGCGAGGTAATATCGTTCCCAAGAATCATATCCAAGTTTGCACATATCAACTGACCGGGAGCTACCTTATCAAGCCCTGCATGGGCTGCTAATATTTTCTGTGTCATTGTCATTCCCATATATTTATTCTCCTTAATATTTCGTATTATTTGTCTGTGTTCCCTCCACCAAGCATTTGTTAAAAATGTAGATAGATTGATTTAATTATTAATAAAATGGCTAGTTTTGTTTTGCCTGTTTACTGCACTGACAAGAGCATTTATTGAAGCAAAGATTATATCCTCTTGTATGCCGACACCCCAATAAACTGTACCATTACTATCAGCAATTGCGACGTATGCTGCTGCTCTTGAGTCAGAATTTGATTCCAATGCATGCTCGGAATAGGTTATAAAGCTATAATCAAAGGTATACGGACTTTTCTTAAGTGCATTGCTTAGCGAATCAAGACGACCGTTTCCGGAGGCCTCAAGCTCATATTCCACACCTGCAATGTTCACTTTAATTTTCGCCAGAATTCCGTCATCACTTTTATAAAAAGAAGCTTTTTTAAAAGTAGCATCGGTAATGTCAATAGGATCAAACACGTTGATATATTCCTGATTAAAGGCATCAAACACTTCATCCGGTGATAATTCCTTATGCTGCTTATCGGAAAGTTTTTTTACCATATACCCTATTTCCTCTTGCATTTTTCGCGGAATGTGATAGCCGAAATTTTTTTCAAGAATATATGAAATGCCACCTTTTCCAGATTGACTATTTATACGGATTACGTCCGCTTCATATTCTCTGCCCACGTCGTGAGGGTCAATTGGAAGATAAGGCACATTCCATTTGTTAAACTTTTTTTCCTTATGCCAGTTTATTCCTTTAGCAATGGCATCCTGATGAGAACCAGAAAAGGCCGCAAATACCAATTGCCCCCCATACGGTTGTCTTGGGTGAACCGGAAGATTTGTAAACTTTTCATAATCATTTACCACTGCAGGCATGTCTGAAAAATCAAGTCCCGGATCGACGCCATGAGAAAACATATTTAAAGCAACAGTTATAATGTCAACATTTCCTGTCCTTTCTCCATTTCCAAACAAAGTTCCTTCTACCCTGTCAGCACCTGCAAGCAAGCCCAATTCCGTATCGGCAACAGCAGTTCCCCTATCGTTATGGGGATGCAAAGATACAATAACATTTTCTCTGCAATGAAGATTGCTGCACATATATTCAATTTGACTTGCATACACATGCGGCATTGACATTGCAACGGTTGCAGGTAAATTTATAATAACCTTTCTATAAGAGGAAGGCTGCCATATATCAATTACCGAATTACATATTTCAAGTGCAAAATCCATTTCGGTACCGGTAAAGCTTTCCGGAGAATATTCAAAGGTAAATTCTGTTTTCGGCATTGTTAAAGCGTAGTCTTTTAGCATTTTTGCTCCGTCAGTTGCAATTTTGATGATTTCCTTTTTTGATGCGCAGAAAACCTGCTCTCTTTGGGCTACGGAGGTCGAGTTATACAAGTGAACGATGGCCCTCTTAACTCCTTTAAGGGCCTTAAATGTTTTCTTGATTATGTGCTGTCTTGATTGAGTTAAAACTTGAATTGTTACATCCTCGGGAATCAAATGTTTTTCAATCAAGGCTCTTACAAACTCATACTCTGTATCAGATGCGGCCGGAAACCCCACCTCTATTTCTTTAAATCCGAGCTTAAGAAGAAATTTAAAATATTCTATTTTTTCTTCGAGATTCATAGGGACAATGAGTGCCTGATTGCCGTCTCTTAAATCTACGCTGCACCAAATAGGCGGTGCTTCTAGGTGATCCTTTTTTATCCATGTCATTTCTGCCTGTGGAGGTAAAAAATACCCCACACTATACTTGTTAAAATTTTTCATTATTTCTTCCTTTCCTTTTCTGCTTGGGTCTGCTCATGGGACTTCATAATAAAAAAGCCTCCGTCAATTACGCAAATAGCATAAGAGACGAAGGCCATTATAATAAAATAAAGCTTCCGCGGTACCACTCTTCTTGGCATCAATCAATGCCCACTCATTAGTGTTCTTGCTCCGGGGTGAGATACTATGTTATCGTTTATGATTTTTCACCAACCAATCATTCTCTGAAAAACGAATATAAATAGTTTATTCCCTTCATCGCAACTATATTATATTGGGAGAAG
>CAZWCK010000122.1:0-3388 GCA_964632625.1 uncultured Oscillospiraceae bacterium | reverse complement strand
ACTGCTCATTTTATTTATTTTACTCACTATTAAATTTTCAAGATTTATTGCTTTACTCTGCTAAATTTGCATTGCAAATTCTGTTATTTTGTTATAGAATATTAAAGTAAATCATACTATTTACCTTTAGTATGATATTCGCATATTAAAAAAAGAAAGGTTAAGCAAATGAGAATAAAATCAGTAAAAGGAACCAACGATTACCTTCCAAAGGAGGTAGAAATCAGAGACTATCTTCAAACGGTAATACTCAGAACATATCAAAATAATGGTTTTGAAAGAATAATGACACCAATTATAGAAGATATAGAAAATCTTGACAAAAGTGATGGCGGTGATAACTTAAACCTTATTTTTAAAATAATGAAACGTGGAGATAAATTGGCAAAGGCTCTAGAAGAAAATAAACATTCTGAGCTTGCAGACTTTGGTTTACGCTATGACCTTACACTCCCATTGACCCGATATTATGCGAATAATAAGGAATACTTAGGTAAACCATTTAAAGTAATTCAGATGGGCGATGTTTTTCGTGCCGAACAGCCTCAAAAAGGCAGACTTAGACAATTTGTTCAATGTGACATAGATATTATAGGAAGTGACAAAGCAAGTTGTGAAATAGAATTAATAGATGTAACTGCAAAAGCCCTTATAAACATTGGAATCAGCAATTTCAAGGTAAAAATCAACGATAGAAGAATATTAAGAGCTTTGTTACTTTCCGCAGGCTTCAATGAGCAAGACCTATCCAGTGTATGCATAAGTTTCGATAAGCAGGACAAAATTGGTACTGAGGGCGTAATAGCTGAATTAACTGAAAAAGGCTTTAATAAAAATGCTATTTGCAAATTTGAATCTTTGATTTCAGATGGTGAAATCACATTAGAAAAAGCAAAGGATTTTTGTGAAGATAAAACTTTTATAAAGAATCTGGACACAATAATTAATTCTGCCAACATACTTGCCGGAAACGAATATTCTGTAGTTTTTGATATGTCCTTAGTCCGTGGTCAGGGTTATTACACTGGTACAGTTTTTGAAATAGAAAGTCTTGATTTTGGAAGTTCGATTGCAGGCGGTGGGAGATATGATAACCTGGTGGGTAAATTCTTAGGAGAAGATATTCCAGCAGTAGGATTTTCTATCGGCTTTGAAAGAATTTTTAGCATTCTGTCTGATTCAAATTTTAAAATTCCTGAAAGAAAACAAAAATTTGCTATAATATACAAAGAAGAAGAAATTGTGGAAGCCATAAAATATGCAGACACCATGCGTGATATCTATGATTGTTTCCTTATACCAATGCCAAATAAACTGGGAAAATTGTTGAGCAAATTAGAAGGCCAAGGTTACTATGGTTGCTTTGTAAATAATGAGCTAAAAGAATTTAAAAGTTAAACCAATAGGAAAAAAGATTGATGTGCTATAAAAAGGGCCCTGTAAATAGACACTAAGAAGTGTTTATTCACAGGGTCCATTTTGTATGATTTACACATAGCTTACGCTTTGTTTTTAAAATCCATCCAAACTTCCTTTATGATTCAGTTGTTGCTTCTTCTGTAACTACTGCTTCTTCCAAAAGAAAGGTGATTACCTTCTGTAAAAGAATTGATGATGTGATTTTGTCCTTTAAGGTTTCACCTTCGCTAGGAACACCAAAATACTGTTGATATTCTTCCTCTGATGCAATTCCCACTTCTGCAAATAAGGCATCTCTTTCCTTTTCATAATTCTTATCAGTTACTTCGATTCCTTCAGCTCTTGCAATATAATATGTCATCATTTCATTCTCTAATATTTGAGTAACGTAACTATCAATGTATTTGTCAAACTCTTCCTTCGTCATTTGCATGCTTGCAATCAAAGTATCTAAATCCGTACCATTTTGCTTTGCATATTCTTCCAAAGTTACTCTTTCTTTAGCTTTTCGATCTTCAAGTTCAGGCGGATAACTTTTAAATTCCGCTGCCTTTGAAACTTCCTCCCAAATTGCATTTCGTTTTTCTGACTTTTGTGCTTCTACATTTCGTTTTTCTAAAGTACTTCTTACGTTTGCTTCATAAGCCTCAAAAGTGTCAAAATCACTTGTCGCCTTGACAAACTCCAAATTATATTCTGGAAGGACCTTATTCTTCAGGGAATTTATTGTAACTGTAAATTCTACAGGTTTTCCTGCCAAATCAGGATTATTTGGATATTGATCAGGGAATGTAAGATTAAGCACTTTTGTTTCGCCAATCTTGGCGCCTATAAGTCCTGCTTCAAATCCCTCAATAAACTGCCCTGAACCTATTGTCAAATCCATTGCTTCAGTCGAGCCACCCTCAAATTCTTTTCCATCAATTTTACCAACAAAAGCAATATTTGCAACATCACCTTCTTTTATCGTTCCTTCTTTTACTTCCTCTGTTTTTGCATTTGATTCGCGGTTCATTTCTATTTCGTTTTTAACATCCGCATCTGTTACTTGGGCAACTGGTTTTACAGTAATTTTAAGCCCCTTGTATTCTCCCATAGCCATGTATTTAGACAAATCGTAATCAAATGGTTTGGCACTTTTATTACTGTCATTGCCGCAACCCACCAACATACTAGCTGTCAATAGGAAAACCACCAAGAATAAGCTTAATAATTTCTTCTTCATATTATTTCTACCTTTTCATAATTTTATTGTTTGAAATTTTTCAACATTGCCATTGTATCACATCTGAATTTCAAAATAAAGGAAATTATTTGCTTTCCATCAAAACTACACATATTTTCTCATATATGCTAGCGCATTTTTTTCAAGTCTAGATACTTGTGCCTGACTTATTGATATTTCTTCTGCAACCTCCATTTGTGTTTTTCCTTCAAAATATCTCATTGTAAGAATGTTTTTTTCTCGCGCTGTTAATTTTTTCATTGCCTCCGACAAGGAAATATTTTCTATCCATCTTGCATCGGTATTTTTCATGTCTTTTACCTGATCCATTACATAAATGGCATCACCATCATCATGAAAAACAGGTTCAAACAAAGATACAGGTTCTTGAAGTGCATCAAGTGCCATTACCACATCCTTTCTATCTGCCTCTATGAAATCGGCAATTTCGGAAATGGTCGGTTCTCTCTGAAATTTCAATCCTAAACTTTCTTTTGCCTGCAATGCCGTGTAAGCCATATCTCTTAAGGATCTTGATACTCTTATGGTATTATTATCTCTCAAGTACCTTCTGACTTCTCCTATTATCATGGGAACAGCATAGGTGCTAAACTTTACTTCAAATTTTGGATCAAAATTATCTAAGGCCTTAATAAGCCCTATGCATCCTACCTGAAATAAGTCATCCGGATTTTCTCCCCTGTTATTGAATTTCTGAATCACGCTCAAAACTAACCTTAAATT
>CAZWCK010000121.1:0-3408 GCA_964632625.1 uncultured Oscillospiraceae bacterium | reverse complement strand
GTCATAATAATTTTCCTCCTTCGCCTGTTTTAAATCACTTTTTTAAGCCCAGGAATAAAAAAACCGCCTGAGCTTAACTGCCCAGGCGGTCGACTTCGATATAATTCATGCTCCCCGTGGTTAATTCCACTTCCGCCAGTCACATGATAATATATTTATACAACATTTTAAAAAAATAATCAACCCCCAAATATTAATTAATAAATACCAGTCTAGTTCTGTTACTGTCTCTGGATATTCCAAATACAAGGATTATAACAGTGATGTCAATATATTCCGTATTTCATCTGCCGAGGTCATATTGTTGATTTCGTTTCTAAATCTTGCAGATCCATGCATACCCTTCAGATACCAACCCACCTGTTTTCGCATCTCTCTGATGCCTGCGTACTCCCCTTTTTCTTCTATAACTGCTTCAAAGTGTTCCATCAGCATAGTTAACTTTTCTTTCTTTGAGGGAGCTTCTGGTTTTTCATGTCCCCTCCACAACGCTATGGCATCTCGAAAAATCCATGGATTTCCAAGTGCACCTCTTGCAATCATTACAAAATCACAACCTGTTTCCTGAAGCATTCTATTTGCATCCTCTCCTGAGAATACATCTCCATTCCCAATTACCGGTATTTTAACCGCCCTTTTCACTTCACCAATACTATTCCAATCGGCTTTTCCACTATAATATTGTTCTCTGGTTCTTCCATGAACAGCCACAGCTGATCCACCCGCCAATTCAATTGCCTTAGCTGCCTCTACTGCCACAATACTTTTCCCATCCCAACCGAGCCTGATCTTTGCGGTAACTGGTTTTTTAGCATGTTTTACCGCAACAGAAATTAAATCATAAATTAAATCCAGATTCTTAAGCAATGCTGAGCCCTCGCCATTTTTCACGATTTTGGGAACCGGACACCCCATGTTTATGTCCAAAATCGCATTGTTTCGGTTAACAAGTTCCTTTGCCGTATATGCAATAATATCTGGTTCACTTCCAAATATCTGAAAAGCTACCGGTTTCTCATCCTCATAAATTCTCAAAAGACTTTCGGTATTTTTATCTTTATAATATAAACCTTTTCCACTGACCATTTCCGTATAAACCAAGGAAGCACCCTGTCTCTTGCATATTCGCCTTTGAGGTGCATCTGTTATTCCTGCCAGTGGTGCTAACAGAAATGGACTATCTAATTTAAGGTTTCCAATTCTTAATGTTTCTTGATTCATATGCCTTTTTTACGTCCTATTATCAGTGTTTTTCTTTATATTCCCCAATTTTTTTATTTTTTCTGTATATAATTGCTAATCCCTCTAAAGTCAGTAACTTATCAACACAATCAATACAGTCTACACCACTTTCTATCAATGTTGCCAGACCGCCTGTTGCAATTACTTTTATCTCTGCACCTTCATCACAATATTCAAGCAGTTCCTTTTTCATCTTATTCACAATATACTCAACTGAGCCCATATGCCCGTAAACCACACCCGCCTGCATACTTTGAATTGTGTTTCTGCAAATAGAATGACCCGGGTCCTCCAACTCAACCTTCGGTAATTTTGCGGTTTTTTCAAAAAGGGCCTCTGATGCAATTTTTATTCCTGGTGCTATCGTACCGCCTAAATATTCTGCTTTATCTGTAATTGCACAAAAAGTTGTAGCTGTTCCAAAATCTATTATTATTAATGGTCCTCCGTACTTCGAATATGCAGCAACCGCATTGACGATTCTATCAGCACCTACCTGCTTAGGATTATCATATTTTATGAGCAAACCCGTTTTAACTCCTGCTTCAATAACTATGGCTCTTTTTCTGAAATACTTCATGGATAAGTGTTGAAGGGTATACAAAACAGAAGGTACAACTGTTGAAATAATTACATCCTTTACATCCCTAAGATCCAGACCTTCATAGGAAAACAATTGATTAATAATCATCCCATATTCATCAGCACTTTTGTTATTGTCAGTTTCCAATCTCCAGTTCTGAATTAACTTGTTATCTTTAAACACGCCCAATACAATATTGGTATTTCCTACATCAAATGCTAATAACATGATTTTTCTCCTCTACAAAAAATTAGACAGCTTTTGGGAAGGCATCATTTGCCAATTTTAAAAGCACTTTTTCCTCAGCTCTACTTATTTTAACCTTTTCGGGCAAAACAATCAAAACATTTTTATCGGTAATATAATCTCTTCCTGATATTATTTTCAACGCTTCTCCTGAACTCATTGCTTTCTTTCTATAAATAGTTATAGGAGTTTCAACCTTTTCATTTATCCCATTATTATTTATGTAAAAACTGTTTGCACATGCAACAATTCTTTTCTCCTGAGATTTTATATAAAGATACCTACCGGTTCCCATGGTAACACGCTCTTTTCCTATTTCTGAAACTGAAGTTGTCAAAGGAACTATTACCTCACCATTAACGTACTTCTGAGCTCTAAGAAGATCATTTCCAACTTGGAATCTCTTGCATTCAGTTTTGTTAAAATAATAATATTCGCCTTGCTTTGCAACAAAAGAGTCTTTTAAAACCTGAATCATTTTCTGCCCTTGCTCTGTAGAAACCTCCTTGTCGCTATCTAAATTACTCAAGCTTGGATAATTAAGCAAACCTTCCAAACGATATTCAAATCTCTTGTCCAAAATGCGAAGTCCTTTAGAATCCTTCCACAATATATAATCCTCTTTCATTTCCTGCAGAATGTTATTCGTAAGCTTAGGCACAAATTCAATTCTAAAAGCATATTTTCCTTCAGGCAATTCATTTAGAAGCTTTTCCTCCATAGGCCGGAACTTGCCAGAAGAATCTGCGATATAGTAACTAAATGTTCCTTCTCCTGTATTACCTGCAATAGAAATAGCTTTGATTTCTGCAAAGCTTACCCCCTCAATTTGTAGATCAGTTAGTTTTACATTTCCACCGGCTAAATTTTTCTGTAAAAAATAAATCCTTTGTACATCTGAAAATTCCTCGGCTTGTAATATTCCTGAATATACCCCTTTAACACCATATTTTCTTAATCGCTGTGCGTCTTCATAGCTAGAAACCGGGTGGCAAAACACTGATATTCCATCTCTAGGCAACTTTTTTTCAAGATCTTTTACAACAAATTCATTACCTACCGCAACTGCCCAAATTTGGTTTTGCTTTACAAATGAAACCAATTCATTATATTTTACCCTATCCAAAGCATATAACGTAAAAATAATATTTTCATATCCCAATGCCTTTACTTTTTGATATTGATCATAGTCGTAAATTTGTGGAATGATACTGTCTATCATTTCAGGATATTTCTCTGCAATTTCAGTCAGTAGACTAATATTATCTCCTTTTGTATCTGTAATAATCTTGACTTGGTTTGATGGGTTTTCATTCTTATTTAAAATAAAAACTGAT
>CAZWCK010000120.1:0-3446 GCA_964632625.1 uncultured Oscillospiraceae bacterium | reverse complement strand
ACCTTTAGGAAACTCTTTATAATATCTTATTTGGCGGCCTATTTGTTGTAATTTATTTTCATTAAACTCACCTAATTTGTTGATTTTAACTACTGCATGTGGTAACCTGCTATGCATCTTGCTCCATTTCCGCACATTTCTCCCAAGCTTCCATCCGCATTATAAAATCGCATTTGAAAATCCCCATTATACTGAGCTTCGTCTACTACCATCAAAGCATCCCCACCGAGAGATAGCCTTCTTTTGCATACTTGTTTTGCAATTCTACCCAGTTTTTCTACTGGAATTTTTAATTCCATATTATTAATTACAATGAAATCATTTCCTGCACCTTGGATTTTTGTAAATTTCATATCTAAATATCCCACCTTATTTCTAACAAATTCTAGGAAGACCTTCCCCAAATAGTACGTCCACAGCTCTTGTTCCGCCTAGTTTCGTAGTAATTACCACACCTGAGCCTTCTTTGCAACTACCTATGATAGCAGCTTTTTGTCCGTGTTCTGTAGCCCGCATTATAAATAATGCTTTTTCGGCTTGCTCTGCTGCAACTATTGCTATTAGCTTTCCCTCATTTGCCATGTACATTGGGTCAAGCCCTAGCATTCCTGAGAAGCCTCGTACCTCGTCGCTCACAGGTATGTCACTTTCCTCAAGTTCTATCATACAGCCTGAAGTTTTGGCAATCTCATTCAAAATAGTCCCGAGACCTCCTCTGGTTACATCCCTCATGGTTTTTACATTAATACCTCCATCAAACAGGCCTTTTGTAATGTCTCCAAGATAGCCGCAATCACTCTTAATATTATTTTCTATTCCCATCCTTGCACTTAAAATGCAAGCATGATGATCGCCCAAATTTCCTGAAAGTATTATAACATCGCCTTCCTTGCAATTAGCTGCACTTACGTTTCTTCCCTCTTCGATGATACCTATTCCTGAAGTATTTATGAACAAGCCTCCTGTTCCTTCTATTACCTTAGTATCTCCTGCTACAATTTTTACTCCCGCAATTTCTGCCTGTCTTGCCATAGTAGCTACTATTCTCTCAAGAGTATCAATATCAAGCCCCTCTTCAAGGACGAAGCCACAACTGATATATTTAGGTTCTGCACCCATCATCAAAAGGTCATTGACTGTTCCGCAAATACAAAGTTTACCTATATCCCCACCATTGAACTCCAAAGGAGTTACTACAAAGGTATCAGTGCTAAAGGCAATTTTTCCATTAATCTCGAGAACTGCTGCATCTTCCATTTTGTCAAGCACATCATTTTTAAAATATTTTCCGAATATGCTTTCCATTAGTTGAGCTGAACTTCTTCCTCCACTGCCATGTGCCATAGTGATTTTACTCATTTAATTTCCTCCTAAACAAGCCCTAATAACTTATATTGTATTTCTAAACCATATTCCACAAGCTCCTTCTGCTGAGACCATACATGGTCCATAAGGCTTTTCTGGGAAACAAGTTTTTGCAAACATAGGACATTCATTTGGATTAATTCTTCCCACAATTACTTCCCCGCATCTGCAGGATTTAGGGAGCTTCATATCCGAGTCCAGACCCCTGCTTCCGCCTTCGTATTCTTCAAATTCTTTTCTCAGATATAATCCTGAATCTTGAATAATTCCAAGTCCTCTCCATGTTGCCGGACCCACTTCAAAAAAATCCTCTGTCAGCTTCTGTGCCTTTAGATTACCTTCAAATTTTACTGCGTTTGTATATAAATTTCTCGCCTTTGACGGCTCTAGCTCCCGAGACTCTATTTGTTTCATTATTTCATATATTGTTACTAAAACGTGTTCCGGCTCAAAACCTGCCACCACAAATGGTTTATCATATTTTTGTGCAAGCTCTTCATAGACCTTGCTTCCTGTTATAACACTTACGTGACCAGGACAAATATAGCCATCCACTCCTTTTTCATTTTCACAAATCCATGAAATCGCCGGAATAGAAGCCTTTAAAGCCGTTACCAGTTTAATATTCTTAATATTTTTCTTCTTTGCCTGCATCAGTGCTAAAGCATAGGTGGGTGCCGTAGTTTCAAAGCCTACCGCTGCTATCACATAAGTAATTTGGGGATTAGTCTCTGCTTTTGCCACTGCGTCTAATGGTGAATACATGATTTCGACCTTTGCACCTCTTCCTTTTGCATCTGAAAGGCTGCCTTCTGTTCCCGGAACTTTCAACATATCTCCAAAGCTCATTACCACATGATTATCCATCATTGCATAGGAAACAACTTTATCAATAAAAGCGGTAGGAGTTACACACACAGGGCATCCAGGTCCCGAGATTAACTTAATCTTTGAAGATATTAAGCTCCTGATTCCACTTTTAAAAATGCTCGCAGTATGAGTTCCACAAACCTCCATAAGCTTTACTTCAGGTCCATCATAATTTTTTAGATAAGCTATTATATCTTTTGCTTCCATGTTATACTCCCACTTCCGTGAACAAATCAATTATTTCCAATGCCTGTTCCTTCTCTAATACCTCAATTGCGCAGCCTGCATGAACCAGAACGTACTGACCCACTTTGGCATCAACTAGACCTAAACTCACATTTACTTTATTTCCTTTAAAATCAACCTGAGCCAAATCCCCTTCAATTGAAATAATTTTGCCCGGAATTGCTATACACATATTTTACCTCCATCTTTGAAGTTGAGAAAAAATGAATGCACACTTCTTTCTCTTTTCTAAACATTTTAAATAATTATTCTTGAACGGCTTCAGGAATCTTACAAACATCTATCCATTCCAGACTCCTTGAATACTTATGAAGCTCATCACAAGTAAGTTCAATGGCACTATTACTGCTCCCACATGCAGGGAACACCGTTTCAAAACGCTTCATAGAAACATCTGAATAAACCTTTACATCTTGTCTTTCTATTGCAAAGGCGCAAACACCGCCTATGGCATGTCCCGTATATTCAATGACTTCTTCTGCTGTCAGCATCTTAGCTTTGAAGCCAAATGTATCTTTGAATTTTCTGTTATCTATTTTGGTATCGCCTGCTGTCTCAATCAGAATACAACCTTCCTGAGATTTAAAAGAAAGAGTTTTGCAAATTCTTGCAGGTATTACTCCTACTGCTTCTGCCGCTAAATCCACAGTAGCACTGGAAACATCAAATTCCATTATCTTATCCTCTAAATTATACTGAGAGAAGTATTCTCTTACTTTTTCAATCGACATTTTTTACCTCCATTTTTATTATACTATACCTAATCAAATATTACAATTCGTTATCAGATTCTGAAGTGCCACAAAGTTCTGTCCAAGGGCGATTCCTCCGTCATTTGGACTTACTGATACATTATAATATACCTCAAAGCCCTGTTCTCTCAACATTTTCAGGGTCATTTCCATAAGTATCTTGTTTTGGAATACTCCACCTGTCAAGGCTACTTTGTTTATTAATTCAGATTT
>CAZWCK010000119.1:0-3467 GCA_964632625.1 uncultured Oscillospiraceae bacterium | reverse complement strand
CTTCTGCATTGCCACAGGAACGGTTGGATTTCCTTTTTCCAGATTTACTTCTTTAACTTTTACTGCTCCCATAAATTTACTACCTCAACTAAATTCTAACAAATCTTTTACTACCTGTCCTGCCATTATTAACCCTGCTACAGAAGGAACAAAAGAAATACTACCCGTTGGTCTGTTTTTCAATGGTTCCTCCTTTGAATATACTACCTTCAAGTTTTCTATTCCTACATCCCGGAGTTGCTTCCTCATTATTTTTGCAAGTGGACAAACCGAAGTTTCATATATATCTGCAACCTGAAATCGAGTCGGGTCTAATTTATTTCCTGCGCCCATACAAGATATTATCGGTACTCCTTCATTTTTCGCTCTTACTATTAGATTTACCTTTGCAGAAACCGTATCTATAGCATCAAGTATGTAATCATACTTTGAAAGTTCAAACTCATAACTATTTTCAGGCAAATAAAATTTCTCAATTGGGATTACCACAGCATTTGGATTAATGTCTGCAATTCTATCTTTCATTACCAAAACCTTGGATAACCCTACAGTACTTTTCAAAGCTACAATCTGTCTGTTAATATTTGATTCAGTTACTACATCACTATCAATTATTGTGAGTTTTCCTATTCCAGCCCTAACCAAAGCTTCTGTGGCATGCCCTCCTACTCCTCCAATCCCAAAAACGGCAACAGAGACCCCTGCTAATCTATTTATGCCCTCTTTTCCAATCAACAATTCAGTTCTGTCAAATTGGTTTTCCGTCAATTCTGCCACACTCCAATCAATTTAAAATTACTCTTTTCTATCAAATATTATTTATATTCCAATACTTCTAATCATGTTGGTTCTTTTCACTTCTTATTTTCTCAACCACATAGTATACAGAGTCTACAGAATATCCTAGATTTGCCAGTCTCCTTGCAATTTTCCCAATGAATTTCTCATCTTGCACAGATTCACCCATTAATGACATTCTTAAGATTTTTCTTGCCTGCTCCATTGCCCTTTCTCTCTCACTTGGAAATTCTTCTGATTCGTCCTCATATACTTCCTTAATCAGGTTATCATCTATACCTTTTTGTAAAAGCTCTTGTTTGATTCTATTCAGACCTTTACCTTTTGATATACCATATCTGATATATTGCTCTGTGTAGTTTCTATCATCAATGAACTTATTTTCTTCCATAAATTTAATAGTATCTTGAATCTCTTGAGAAGAATATTCTTTTTTTTTCAAATGGTCGCTGACCTCCAAACAAGAACGCATACTTCTTGTAATATAATTCAATGCCACCTGCTTACAACTCGCTTTATTATGATTCACTTGAAGCTTTTCTTCAACTTGTTTATTCTTCAAATACCTACCTCCTAAGCAAATTATCTTATAAATCTGTCTCCTGCAGTGGCAACAATACACCTTTCTCCTAATCTGGCTTTTAAATCACAGATTGCCTTAATTCCAGTACAATGCACTGGCATTACCTCATTAATACTTGCCTCCACTATCTCATCTACAACCTTTTTTCTTACTTCACTTACTGCATTATAAAGGTGCATACCCGCAACTATACAAGCAACTTTTTCCTCAGGAAACAATTCTTTTGAATATTTCAAAACTGGTATAACGCCTTTGTGGCTACATCCAGAAAAAACAAATATTCCCTTTGAATTTCCCTCACTATCCCTGTCCCTAACAATTAAAAATTGCTCGTGACTCATATCATCTTCTATAAATGTACCATCCTTCTGTTTCAGAAAAAACTTCTCTGGCATAATACATCCTTGGTAATCCGGTATTGTTCCCGATATTACAATATCCTCTGTAATCTTAGTTACTTTATCAGTCAGATTAAACCTATGCTCAAATTGTTTTTTTACTTTCTCTGTCCATAGTATGCCACAAGGTTCCTTGTCCATTACTCCATTTTCCATCCCATAATTTTCTACAAAGGAATTTTTGTGAATAAAAATGTCTGCAATACTGTTAATACGGCAAAATGCAGGAATACCTTCTGTATGGTCATAATGCCCATGGCTTATTATTACATGTTCAACCATGCTTAGATCTACATATAAACGCTTTGCATTATGTATTAATAAATCAGAAGCACCAGTATCAAATAAGAGTTTTTTCTCAGCCGTCTCAATGTATATGGAAAGGCCATGCTCCGCCATACATCCTGGATTATCTGTTTTGTTCTCTGACAAAAATTTAAACTTAATCATATTTTACCCCCATCCTTATATGAAGCAAATTGAATTCACCCTCAATTTTTTATATCAAGCGAATTTCTATTTCCTCAAGGTTTTCTGTACAAGCTGCAAGATATATTTCATCACTTATATATATATTTCTAATTTGGATATTCTCAACATTTTCTTCCGTATTATTTTTGGTTTTTTCTTTTATCTTCCCCTTGTATTCAATTTCAAATTCGACATTTTGATTTTTCCCATATCGCAAGGGACTAGAAAGAAGCTCGTTATTTTGAACTACTGAAAAAGTATTCAATCCCTCTGAAAGTCCTGTTCCCAAATATTTAATATAGCTTTCCTTCATTGTCCAAATCTGAAAAAATCCGTACTGTCCCATAAGCTCTACATACTTTATTTCTTCTTGGGTATAGAATCTCTTCGCAATATCTAAATACTGTATTTCCCGCATTTCTTGAATATCCACACCCACTGGTTTCCTTGCCATCAGACATACCCACATATTACCGCTATGACTTATGGAAAATTGAATGGGAATGTCTTTAAAATATGGCTTTCCCTTAGTAGTTCTCAATATTTTTATCTTATCTGTATCCATGAAAAAATCAGGTGCTAATTTAAAATCCAATTCTGATATTTCTTCGGCATAATATATTGCAAAAGCCTGCTTTACAATATCCTCTCCAGAATTCTGCTGCAATTTTTCTCCTTCATGTATAAATAAAATCATCCTTTACCTCTATCTGTTCCCTTTTTCAAAAAATCAAGGGCTATCCACAATACAAGACAACCCTTTAATACTCTTTGTTATTTTCTCTTAGTTATTTTTCATTTTCTTTCATTTTCTGTAAGATTAACTTATATCCATCTGCACCATATACCAGACACTTGTTAATTCTGCTTATTGTTGCTGTTGAAGCTTTAGTGACTTCTTCTATTTCATTATATGTTTTCTTTTCAGAAAGAAATCTTGCCACCTGCAATCTTTGGGCAATAGCATGTATTTCATTTACTGTGCATATGTCCTCAAAAAAACGATAACACTCTTCTTCATTTTCAAGAAGTAATATTGCCTTAAATAACTCGTCAATATCCTCTCTCTTGAATTTGGAATCATAAGACATACTTATTCTCCTTTCCTTGCTTTAACACTTCACAGTATAATTATAGCATTGAAAAAAAACATCGTCAATACAATTTGCCTGAAACCTTGAACTCCTTGATTAATGAAGTTTCAACTATTTCAAAAG
>CAZWCK010000118.1:0-3586 GCA_964632625.1 uncultured Oscillospiraceae bacterium | reverse complement strand
AAAAGGATAGAAGAAAGAACGGGAATTAAAGTAGTTATTGCAGAGGATCCTAAGTCATGTGTTGCAGTAGGAACCGGTATGGCATTGAACCAGTTGGATGTTATAGAAAATAACCAAATGAACAGGAGAAGACCATATATTTAGGGATACTACGACATGTAACTGTATGCCAATTTGGAATCTTGTAAGTAAAATTTAATTTAGAAAGTCAAAGTGGGTTTCGGTTTGTAAAATTTTAAAGAAGACAGTTTACAAATTGAAACCTGCTTTAGATTATTCATTAAGTTGAAATGGAGAAAAAGTATGAGGCTCGAATTAATTGCCACGGCTACTTTTGGCCTTGAGGCAGTAGTAAAAAGAGAAGTAGAACGGTTAGGTTATAAGATAATCAAAACTGAAGATGCAAAAGTAACATATATCGGAAATGAAAGCGCTATTGTTAATTCAAATTTGTGGCTCAGATGTGCAGATAGAGTTTTGTTAAAAATGGGAGAATTCAAGGCCTTGGAATTTGAAGAACTTTTTCAGAGAACTAAAGCTCTACCATGGGAAGAATGGATACCAGTAGATGGAAAGTTTAACGTCAATTGTACATCAGTGAAATCAAAATTGCATAGTGTTCCTGCATGTCAGAGTATTGTGAAAAAGGCTATTGTGGAGAAACTTAAGGAAACCTATGGAGTTGAAACCTTTCAGGAAACTGGTGCGGATTATACCATAAAGTTGACCATGCTGCGAGACGTAGGTACTGTTACTATAGATACTAGTGGACAGGGACTTCATAAGCGCGGATATAGGGTTAAAGATGTAGCAGCGCCAATTAAAGAAACTCTTGCTGCAGCTATGGTACAATTGTCTTTTTGGAGGGACGGAAGGTTATTAGTGGATCCTTGCTGTGGTTCAGGAACTATTCCCATTGAGGCGGCAATGATTGGAAGAAACATAGCCCCAGGGCTCAGCAGAAAATTTGCATGTGAAGAATGGGATGCAATTCCTAAAGATTTGTGGAAAGAAGAACGAAAAAAGGCTTTTGAAGCTATTGATTATGAAAAGGAAATAAGAATAGAAGCCTCTGACATAAATGCTAAGGCGATTGAAGCAGCACGGGAAAATGCTGAAGAAGCAGGGGTAGAGGATTGCATAGAATTTAAAGTTATGGATGTATCAAAATATATTGTCAAAGAAGAAAACGGAATTATTATTACAAACCCTCCTTATGGTGAAAGAATAGGCGAAAAAAGAGAGATTGAGGCCATATATGAATCAATATCATATTTGATAAAAAAGAATCCCACATGGTCATTATTTTTGATAACCACAGATAAGAATTTTGAAGATAAAGTTTTGGGTAGGGAGGCTGACAGAAGACGAAAACTTTACAATGGTAGATTAGAAGTTTGTTATTATCAAGTACATGGACAAAAACCTCAGAAACGGTAAATAAGATGAAGATTATAATCAATGACAAATCCACAATTCCCAAATATTTACAGATAGCTTCCCAGATAAAGGAGCAAATTTTGCAAGGTGAAATTTATGATGGCTTTACGCTTCCTTCAGAAAGGAATCTTGCTCAAATTATCGCGGTACACAGGAATACTGTTAGGAGGGCTTATGATGAGCTTGAAGCATTAGGATTTATTGAAGCAAAGCAAGGAATCAATTATAGGGTAACATATCAGCAAATGCAACAGTTCTATTTAAAGAAAAAAAAGATAAAAAAAGTCAACTGGGAGAATGTAATAAAGAGTGAATATTTGGATTTGGAATTAACCTTTGATAATTTGTTTTCAAAATCCTATAGTAAGCAAATAATCTCCTTTGCGGGGGGGATGTCATCACCTGATATATACGATGAAAAAGAAATAGCAAGCCTACTTGCATTAATATTATCAGGTAAAAGCAAGGAATGCTATTTTTATACACCTTATCAAGGTGATTATGGATTGAGAAAAAATCTGGCTACTTTTATGTGTAATAAAGGTGTTACAGTAAACCCAAGTGAAATACAGGTTTTAGCTGAAAGTAATCAAGTTTTGGATTTTACAGTTTCATTATTGTTAAATCCGGGGGATTGGGTGGTAATTGAGGAACCTAGTTCACCTGACGTATACAGAACAATAACTCTAGCTGGAGGGAAAATAATTACAGTTCCCTTAGATGAAAATGGAATAATATGTGATAGGCTAGAACCAATACTTGAGAATAATAAACCTAAATTTATTTATGTAAATTCAAGCTATAATGATCCAACAGGAATACAACTTTCTCTTGAAAGAAGAAAAAAGCTGTTGGAATTATCATATAACTATAGGATACCTATAATAGAAGAGGATGCAGCATCGGAATTGTGCTTTGAAGGCAAGAAACTACCACCAATTAAGGCTTTTGATGTAGGAGGTAATGTAATATATCTTTATACGTTTGCATTGACATTTATACCGGGATTGAGTATTTCTTTAGTTGCGGCACCAAAGCAGATAATAAAGAGCCTTAGCCATTTGGTTTCATTGAGATTAATAAATCTGGACTGGCTTTCACAAAAGTTGTTAAATGAATACATTGATAAGGGAATATATCAGGAAAAATTGATTTTAATAAGGGAGGAATATAAATTTAAAAGAGACCTTATGTGTAGTTGGTTGGAAAAAATGAAGGAATTTGGAATCAAATATCAAGTCCCCAAAGGAGGAGTGTATATATGGTGCACATTACCTAATAATATAAATATAAAATCCTTCGCGAAAAATTCTGAAAGAAATGGAGTTGCGTTTATTCCCGGAACTGTATTTTATCCAGGGAAAAATGGAGGAGATAAGAATATAAGGTTGAATTTTTCACATCCTTCACGTGAAGAAATTAACAAAGGCATGAAAATTATAATGGATCTACTTGAGAAAGAATTGAAAATATATTAAATAACAAAGTACTGGTACAAAAAAAAACACAACCACTGGTACTTTTTGTTCTAAATAATATATAGTATTATTTGCTTATGGATAAGACAAACTAAGTTAGTACAAATTAAGTCGGGTAAGTTAAATTTTTAAAAAGGAAAAGGAGAAAAAAATGGCAGTTAATTTAAAAGGTAGAAGTTTTTTAACACTAATGGATTTTACACCAGAAGAAATCAGATACATGCTTGATCTTGCGCATGATCTTAAAGCAAAGAAAAGATCAGGTTTGGTTGGTGAAACATTAAAAGGAAAGAATGTAGTTCTTTTATTTGAAAAGTCATCAACAAGAACAAGATGTGCTTTTGAGGTTGGTTGTCTTGAAGAAGGAGCTCATGTAACTTTCTTAGATTCAGGTTCATCACAGATGGGAAAGAAAGAATCCTTAGAAGATACAGCTAAAGTTCTTGGCAGATTTTATGATGGCATCGAATATAGAGGATTTGATCAGAAAGTTGTTGAGGATTTAGCTAAGTTTGCTGGAATTCCTGTATGGAATGGATTAACAGACGTTGATCACCCGACTCAGATTTTAGCTGACCTTTTGACTATAGAAGAACACGTTGCAAAGCCTCTTAACAAGGTTAAAGTTGTATTCTGCGGAGACATCAGAAATAACATGAGCTATGCTT
>CAZWCK010000117.1:3404-3654 GCA_964632625.1 uncultured Oscillospiraceae bacterium | reverse complement strand
TGGGAGCAGATGACAAAGCCGGAATCGCAGAAATAATGTCTATGGCAGAGTACTTCCTATCTCACCCTGAAATTCCTCACGGTGAAATAAAAATAGCCTTCACCCCTGATGAGGAAGGTGCCGACGGGATAGACCACTTTGACGTCAGTGCTTTTGGTGCAGAGTTTGCTTATACAGTTGATGGTGGTGCGTTAGGTGACTTGGAATATGAAAATTTTAATGCCGCAGGTTTCTCCGTAACAACCCACGG
>CAZWCK010000117.1:0-3394 GCA_964632625.1 uncultured Oscillospiraceae bacterium | reverse complement strand
ATAAATGCAGCATTGCTCGCTGTAGAATTTATTTCTATGCTCCCTGCAAATGAAACACCTTCAACAACCGAAGGTTTTGAAGGCTTTTATCATCTAGAAGAAATATTAGGTGGTGTCAATGAATGCAAAATGAATTTTATTCTTAGAGAACATGATGAAGAAAAATTCAAATTAAGAAAAACTTTTATACAAAATGTATGTGATTTCTTAAATTCGAAATATGGCGAAGAAAGATTTTCTTTAAAAATGACAGATTCATACTACAACATGAAAAAAATGATTGAGCCTCATATGTACATTGTAGACAATGCAAAAAAAGCAATGGAACTTGTAGGCATAAACCCTAATATAATGCCTATTCGTGGAGGTACTGATGGAGCAAAATTATCTTATATGGGTCTTCCTTGTCCAAACCTATCTACTGGAGGATATAATTTTCACGGCAGATATGAATACATCCCAGTGGAGTCCATGGAAAAGATGGTAGAATGCATCATCAAGATTGCAGAGATATATGCTGAATGATTCTCGTAATTGAATGAAAAAAATGAAGTTTTCTGGATGGCTTTTATGTCATCCAGTTTTAAATCAATCTCTGTTCCATTCGAGTGTGTGTTCTTAATTATTCACTCCCTACAGTCTTCACACGGAAAGATTTCAATGTCTTCTTGCATATAATATTCAAAATTTTTTCTTGTTGCAACATCAATGCACAGATTAGCGCACCCAACAGAATTATGGTCTGGTATATATAAATAGGCAACTGAAAATTTCCTGTATTATAAACAAATTCAGAATATGCCAACTGATGATTAATGTATATAAAAAATCCTGCAACTATAAGAACAGCTGCATTCCTTATAAATACAGCTATTCGTTGTTTCTTTTCCATACTATTTCCTCTCTCTTGAATAATGTCAATTAAGTGAAACAACAATGTCAATAATTTATTTTTTGTTGCTACATCTTGGCAGACTTTTCTGCAGCAACATTTACTGCATTTATTACCGCACTTCTAAAGCCATCCTCTTCAAGCTTTGCAACAGCTGCAATTGTAGTTCCTCCCGGCGAACAAACCATATCCTTCAAAGTTCCCGGATGCATTCCTGTTTCAAGAACCATCTTTGCAGAACCAAGTACTGCCTGAGCCGCAAATGTATAGGCTTTTTCCCTTGCCATTCCCTGCATTACTGCCCCATCTGCCAAGGCCTCAATAAACATATAAACGTATGCCGGAGAAGAACCGCTTACACCTACAACTGCATCCATCAAATATTCTTCTATTCTTTCCGTTCTGCTGTAGCCTTTCAATATGTTTTCAACAAATTCAAGTTCTTCCTCTGTAACAAGGTTATTTGCACAAACTGCGGTCATACCCTCCTGCACCAATGCCGGAGTATTTGGCATTGTCCTCACAATCTTAATTTCTCTTCCAAACATAGCCTTTACAGCTTCTAGCTTCTGCCCTGGGGCAATTGTAATAATAATTACATTTTCTTTTACCTTGTCTTTTATTTCCTCTATTACAATTCTATACAGATTAGGCTTTACTGAAAGTACAATTATATCACACTCTTTTGCTACTACATTATTGTCAGTGCTTACATTCACAGCATATTTTTCCTTGATTTTTTTTAGTCCTTGCTCATGCAAAGCCGACACATATAAATTTTCCGGTTTAAATACTCCCGCACCTATTATGCCGCCTATCATGGCACTGCCCATATTGCCTCCACCAATAAATCCTATTTTTTTATTCATTTTAAATCTATTCCTTTCTTATTTTCTGTTCTAATCTGAATTAGTATATTATAATTTATACTTTTATTTTACATTTAATCTTGCATCTTAAATTCAGCTATTATAGCCTTTATTTCTTAACTGTTTTTAGTTACTTCTACTATTTGAATTGCATTGTATGGGCAACAGTCAGAACATATATTGCAAACTATACACTTGTCTCTTTTTATTTGACTTTTGCCCTTAATAATATCAATTGCTCTTTGTGGACATCTTACCGCGCATTTTCCACAACCTCTGCATTTTTCTCTATTAATAATTACATTATTCATTTAAGTCACTTTACCTTCCTATTTAATTTATTTACGCTTACAATTGCATCGTATACTTTAATATCAAATATAATTGCAAATTGAGTATTTAATTCCCTTTGTATTTCCACTTGAACTTTACTTTATATTAGCATAACACAATTATTTTCGTAACAAAAGCATAATTACATATCATAATCACCGGGAATTGGCTTTTTTACGAGGCCTTTTAGATTATCAGGCAAAGAATAGCTTTTTATATGTTTAAATTCCTTCAATTTGATATTGCCTAAATAATCAACTAAAAATGTTATTTCATCTGTACCAACGGTATCATGTGGACCAACGAACGGCTCACTAATAAACGTAATTAGGCTTGTTGGATTTGTTGGATTATCTAGACTTATTTCCTTTACCGATACATTATAATAATCTATTCTTGGACTTATAGTAAAATACTCATCGTAAAAATCATCTGAAGCATCTTGAATACTTTTTAAATAAGTGTTTATTAATGCCATGTTAGAATCAGATTGTATACCCTTATTTTGATCTTGCATTATATTCAGAACATTTTCCTTGGAAAAGATTGATGTACTTAATTTGCTTTCATTAACCACGAGCCATATCGTTGCCTGTCTTTTGATACCGCTTTCGTCTGTTAATATTGGTTGAATTAAATTGACAGTTACTTCGCCGTCATTCCATACAAATTTAATCACGGCCTTTTTCATGTATGGGTTCTCATAAATACCCATCTCCTTGGCTCCAGCGAGGTTTAATTGGTCTATGGCTGCAGTTGCAGGATTTTCAAGAATTTATTTCCTTCCCTGATTATAATTAGAAACATCATCTGCTTGAAACTGATAGGCAGCAGCAAACTCTGTAAGGTCAGGAAATCCAAATTTGTAAGCCTCGTCAAAGTCTGCCTTAGACTCAATCTTATCAAAATGTTTCCAACTATCCCCTGACGTCTTATATTCCCCTTCTATTTTCTTAATTGTAATGGTTTCTTTAGCTGTATAAACTGTTGGACTTGATGTTCTGAAATAGTAATATATATCAATTGTAGACGAATCCACAATGTCTATAAAGTAATCTTTATTCCAAGGCCATGGGCTAGACATACCCATCCAATACTCCCCATTTTCAGACACTCCACCAATAGTTAAATACAACTCC
Source organism: uncultured Oscillospiraceae bacterium (assembly GCA_964632625.1). Classification (GTDB taxonomy): domain Bacteria; phylum Bacillota; class Clostridia; order Peptostreptococcales; family Anaerovoracaceae; genus CAZWCK01. Next base: position 161 of record CAZWCK010000117.1, on the reverse strand, counting down.
TCATTTTCACACAATGCATAAATGGTCTTCGCATCTCTTTGTGAAAACGCATCTGCCCATTTAGTTGCAAAAGCACAGATATCTGTTTTTTCTTTTTCATTGCTCAAATCCTTTGCATTAATATTGTTATCTGCTACTGTAAAGGTGCAACCCACCGATAG
>CAZWCK010000116.1:0-3724 GCA_964632625.1 uncultured Oscillospiraceae bacterium | reverse complement strand
ACGACATAGAATAGCTAGCATTTTTTTGGTGAGGTAATTATGGATTCTGAAAAAGTAAACACCAGGAAAACGTCATATTTAATAAAAAGATTTGTTCCATATTTTAGACCCTACTTGGGGGTTTTGATATTGGATTTATTTTGTGCAACTCTGACTACAGTATGTGAATTGGTACTGCCTTTAATTATCAGATTCATTACGGACAAAGGGATGAATGATTTGGAAAGCCTAACAGTAAGGATGATTTTAATGGTGGGTGCAATGTATATGGTGCTTAGAATTATTGATGTTTTTGCAAACTATTATATGGCAAGCATTGGACACATAATGGGAGCGAAAATTGAAACAGACATGAGAACTAATTTATTCTCACACCTGCAGGAGTTGTCATATTCCTATTATAGCAATACTAAAGTGGGGCAGTTAATGTCACGTATTACCAGCGATCTTTTTGACATCACTGAATTTGCACACCATTGCCCGGAAGAATATTACATAGCAACACTAAAAATAGTTGTGTCTTTTGCTATATTATGCAATGCAAACGTAACTTTGACAGTAATAATTTTTTCTATTATACCAATTATGTTATTTTGTACAATGAAGTTTAACATTAAGATGCGTACAGCTTTCAAAAGTCAGAGAAATCAGCTTGGCGAGATTAATGCTCAGGTTGAGGACAGTTTGCTTGGAATAAGAGTTGCAAAATCTTTTGCTAACGAAAATGTGGAAGAAAAGAAATTTGAAGAAGGAAACAGGGGATTTTTGCAGGCAAAAACTAAGGCCTATAAATATATGGCGGCTTTTCACAGTACAACTCGTTTCTTTGATGGGATTATGTATATTGCAGTGGTTGTGGTTGGTTCTTTGTTTATGATTTATGGAAAAATACAGCCAGCGGATTTAATAGCGTATTTATTGTATGTGGTAATGTTATTAAATTCTGTTAGAAGAATTGTTGAGTTTACAGAGCAGTTTCAACGTGGTATCACAGGGTTAGAGCGTTTTATAGAGGTTATGGATGAACCTGTGGAAATACAGGATTCAGAGAATGCAATTTTATTACCAAATGTGCAGGGCCATATTGAATTTGATGATGTAAGCTTCAAATATTGGGATAGTGAAAATATTTTAAACAAAATAAATGTTGACATAAAGGTAGGAGAAAATGTTGCATTGGTTGGTCCTTCAGGTGCAGGAAAAACAACATTCTGTAATTTGATTCCACGTTTCTATGATGTAACGGCAGGAAGCATAAGGATTGATGGTTATGACCTCCGTGATGTTACAACATATTCTTTGAGGTCACAGATTGGCATGGTTCAGCAGGACGTGTATTTATTTTCGGGGTCAGTTTATGACAATATAGAATATGGAAGACCGGGTGCAAATAAAGAGGAAATTGTTGAAGCAGCCAAGCATGCGGGAGCTCATGAATTTATTAGCCAGTTGCCGGAAGGATATGAGACTTTTGTGGGTGAACGGGGAGTTAAATTGTCAGGCGGTCAAAAACAAAGAATCAGCATAGCAAGAGTGTTTTTAAAAAACCCTCCAATATTAATATTAGATGAAGCCACATCAGCTCTTGACAATGAAAGTGAATTAATAGTTCAAGAATCGCTGGCACAGCTAACTAAAGGCAGAACTACTATTACAATAGCACATAGATTGACAACTATAAAAAATGCTACAGTTATAATGGTATTGACGGATAATGGCATAGAGGAAAAAGGAAATCATAAGGAATTGATGGCAAAGAAAGGCTTGTATTATAATTTATATAAAATGTATTCGAGAGAATAAAATATTTGAGAAATTTAGTGCTGTATTTTATTACAGGTTGTTTTATAATAGTTGTATTGGTAAAAAAATATTGTTTGATAATATAATTTTAAAGAGAGAGGAATATGGCGAGGGTAATGGTTAAAAAAAGAATTAGTAAATGCTATGAATATCTGAAGAATATGGGAATAGATTGTTTTGTTGTTCCTACATCTGATTTTCATGATAGTGAGTATGTTAGTGATTATTTTAAAGGTAGGACTTTTTTGACTGGATTCACGGGATCGGCTGGAACTTTGGTATTGACACAAGAAGAAGCAGCCTTATGGACAGATGGAAGATATTTTATTCAAGCAGCGTTGGAGCTTGAAGGAAGCGGCATCACATTGATGAAAATGGATCAGCCGGGTGTACCTAAGATCGAAGATTATTTAAGCGAAAAATTACCTGAAAACGGTGTGTTGGGTTTTGATGGAAGAGTAATAACCTACAAACAGGGTTGTGAATGGAAAAATAAATTAGCACCAAAGAATATCAAAATTAAAAGTGACTATGATTTAATAGATGAGATATGGGAAGAAAGACCGTCACTTCCAAAAGAACCTTTATTTATTCTTGAAGAAAAATACTGTGGAAAGAGCTACAAAAACAAATTAAATGACCTTTTAAACGAAATGGAAAGAAAAAATGCTACTGTTTTTGTGGAATCTGCAGTGGATAATATTGCATGGTTCTTGAATTTGAGAGGCCATGATGTTGAATCAAATCCGGTATTTTTATCCTTTTTATTGGTACAGAATAAGCAGGCTACGGTATATCTTGATCAAAGCAAGATTAATGCTGAAGTCAGAACTTATTTAGACCAAAATGAAATAAATACAAAGGATTATTTTGCAATTTTTGAAGACCTCTCGGAGATAAATAAAGAAGCAGTGTGGTTAGATTCAAATGCTGCAAATTATGCATTATATTCAGCTGTAAAGGATACGAATATGAGAGTCGATATACGTAGTCCGTTTACTTTATGGAAGGCAATGAAAAATGAAATTGAAATTCAGAATTTAAGAAATGTGCATATAAAGGATGGAGTAGCAGTAACAAAGTTTGCATATTGGTTAAAAAATAATGTTGGAAAAGAAAAAATTTCAGAATTAAGCGCACAACAGTATTTATATGAATTGAGAAAGAAGTTGGATTTGTTTATTGAACCTAGTTTTGATACAATTTGTGCGTATAAAGAGCATGCAGCAATGATGCATTATTCATCTTCAGAGGAAACCGATGTAGAAGTAAAAGCAGAGGGAATGTTATTGGTGGATAGTGGTGGTCAATATTTTGATGGGACTACTGATATTACGCGTACATTTGTATTGGGACCAATATCGCAAGAAGAAAAGAGAGCATATACCTTGGTTGTTAAGAGCATGATTAATCTCGCAATGCAAAAGTTTTTGTACGGATGTATAGGATTAAATTTGGACATTATTGCAAGAAGTGTGATTTGGAATGAGTATATAGATTATCAATGTGGAACAGGACATGGAGTAGGATTTTTGTTGAATATTCATGAGGGACCACATAATCTTCGTTGGAAAATGAACGTTGACAGAAGAGAGACTCAAAGATTTGAAGAAGGAATGGTTGTTACTGATGAACCGGGTATTTATGAGGCAGGTAGGTTTGGCATAAGAACTGAAAATGAGTTGGTGGTAAAGAAAACAAAAGCAAATGCGTATGGTCAGTTTATGGAGTTTGAAGTAATAACATATGCTCCAATTGATTTAGATGGTATAGATGTTGAGTTGCTTACTAAAGAAGAAAAAGAATATTTAAATGCTTATCACAAAGCAGTTTTTGAAAAATTATCACCTTTCTTAGTCCCTGATGAGGCGAGTTGGTTAAGACACTATACTAGGGAGATTTAAGCAATGATATTAACAGG
>CAZWCK010000115.1:0-3750 GCA_964632625.1 uncultured Oscillospiraceae bacterium | reverse complement strand
TCTTAAATCCGGTTTTTTCATCCACAACCTTTATGTTGCAGCTGCAACCCACACAAGCTCCAAAACCGCATCCCATTCTTTCTTCCAACGAAACCCACAATGGTTTTCCTTTTTCCATACAATATTCATAAAGAGCATTTAACATAACTTTTGGTCCGCATGCAAAATAATAATCTCCAAGGGTTGGACTTGCTGCTCCCCAGAAGCCGCCTCTCATGTCCTTTTCTCGTAGATAATTTACAACATTACCGCAATAGCCAACATTACCGCTATCACTGGTAATATAAACCTCTTTGCAAAATTGCTTCGCCTCAGAAACAAGAAAATCCTGATCTCTATATCCAAATACAGCAATAACCTGTGCTCCTCTGTTTTTCAATTCCTTTGCTAATTCAAGCATAGGTGGTATGCCTATACCTCCACCTACAACAATAGTTTTTTTACCTTCATAATCATCTAACAAAGTATATCCATTTCCTAAAGGACTGCTAACTGTAATTTCAGCTCCCGTAGCATATTGGGATAATAATTTAGTACCTTTTCCTTCTACACGATATACTAACGTAATATCATTTTTAGAAATATCACAAATACTTATAGGTCTTGGAAGAAGCATGCTTTTATCATCCAAATATATATTTAAAAATTGTCCCGCATGGGCATTTTCAAAAGCCCTTATTATTTCTTCTCCCACTATCACCAATTTAAATATACCATCGATAATCTTAGTATTTTCCTTAATCTGTCCTTTGATTATTTCCTTTTTTCTTTCAAAGCTATCACACATATATTCCTCCACCATTCAAATAGCAGCGTTTTAAATTGCACTAAAAAACTGAATTTTGTAAGTCTTTTTTCATTGCAATTGATGCATCTCTTGCAGCCTCTGCAAAATGTTTATCCCCATATTTTTCATTCTTCTTGTATGCTGCAATTATCCCTCTTGAAGAATTTATTATGCAACCATTTCCATCTTTATCAAAGAACCCCTTTAGATCTGCTCCTGTACCGCCTTGTGCACCATAACCTGGAACTAAGAAGAATATATTTTTCATTATTCCTCTAAGTTTCTTGCCTTGTTCAGGATGAGTTGCTCCAACTACAGCTCCTACCCTGCTAAACCCCTTTTGTCCCATGGCAACACTGCCCCATTCATTTACCAGCTTTGCAACTTTTTCATAAATTGTTTCTTCGCCACAATACAAATCCTGCAACTGACTGCTGGAAGGATTACTTGTTTTGACAAGCACAAAGATACCTCTTTTATTTTTTTCTCCGGCTTCAATAAAAGGTTTGATTCCATCATATCCCAAATAAGGGTTTACCGTGATAAAATCTTCTCTCCAAAGATCAAAATTTTCTCCATCTATTTCAGTTCCCGAAATATGTGCAGCATATGCAGCCGCAGTTGAAGAAATATCACCTCTTTTGATATCCCCTATTATCTGTAACTCCTTACTATGTGCATAGTCAATTGTTCTAATATATGCATCAATTCCATCAATTCCATATTTTTCATACATGGCAATCTGAGGTTTTACCGCCGGAACTATATCGCTGATACCGTCTATAATCAATTTATTAAATTTAAAGAACATCTCCGAAACAGCTTTTGGAGTTTTACCAAATTTCTCAACCATTTCATCCTTGATGTGCCCCGGAATCATTTCCCATGTTGGATCCAACCCCACTACCGTAGGATTTTCTTTCTTTCCTATGCTGTCAATTAATCTATCTATCATGTACTTTTCTCCTCCTAACACGAAATAACTCATCCTATTATTTATACACTCTTTTACTTAATTCAACAGCATAAAAATAATTATATTTTTTAAATTAATAAATATTAGAGCGAAATTATTTTACCGTTTATAATAACCAATTCCAATTTGCCATATAATTTTTCACCCAAGAAAGCTGAATTCTTACTCTTGCTCTTGAAATTATCTTCTGCTACACAAAATTCGTCTTCAACATTAAATATTGCAATATCCGCAACCTTTCCCACGGAAATATCCCCTCTATCTAAACCCAAAATGTGAGCAGGGGTACTACTCATTCTTTCAATCAGTTGGATTGGTGTTAACATTCCACTTCTTACAAGATAAGTATAGCTTGCCGCAAAAGAAGTTTCAAGACCTATTACTCCAAACAATGCCTTTTCGAATCCATTTCCTTTTTCTTCCTTGCTATGAGGAGCATGGTCTGTTGATATAGCATCCAAAGTTCCATCCTTCAATGCTTCCATAACAGCAACCCTATCCGCTTCATCTCTCAAAGGAGGATTCATCTTCTTGTTGCCATCATTATTTCTGTCTTCCTTTTTAAAAGCGACATAATGAGGACAGGTTTCCGCTGTAACCCTTATGCCAACCTTCTTTGCTTCCCTTATAATATCAATGCTTCCCTTAGTGCTTATATGACAAAGATGTAACCTGCATCCTGTTTCTTTTGCTAGCATTATGTCCCTTGCAACAATTAATTCCTCACCAATCTTCGTACCTGCAAGAGAATCATCTTCTGTATGCGAGAATATTGGAATACCATGTTTGCTTGCTTCAATCATAGCTTCTAGCATCATTTTTGAGTTCATCACGCTTCTTCCGTCTTCACTTAATGCGCAAATTCCCCTTCCCAACAATTCCTTGCTTCTGGTATTACAATTGTTCATAGCCTCTATTTCTGAAAGCGTCTTTCCCTGCTGCCCTTTGGTAATAGCACCTATGATAAGTACATTTACACCACAAGCTTCCTCTACTTTTTCTTCTATGTAGTCAACTACCTTTGCATTATCAATTACAGGCTTTGTGTTTGGCATGCAACAAACAGTTGTTACACCCCCTGCTGCTGCTGCTAAAGACCCTGTTGATATATCTTCTTTGTATTCAAACCCAGGTTCCCTGAAATGGACATGCAAATCAATCAGACCGGGAACAACCCATCTTCCTTCTGCATTTATAAACTTCCATTCACAAGAATCCTTATCTGATGCCTGCTTTGGTTCTTTCCCCTGTGTCTCTTTTGCGGTTTTTATACATATAATTTTGTCTTCTTCAATCCATAGGTCACCTCTCTCAAAGGTGTTGCTTGCAGGATTTACGATTACTCCATTACTTATGCATAATTTCATTGTGAAAATCTCCCTTCATGCTTATCTGTTCATCACAATATTCGCATCTGTATACTCTGTTTTCTGCATCTGTAAGGTGAAAAACCTGAGGTGCGCTAGCTTCTATGGAAGTTACACATCTTGGATTTTTACATCTGATAACGTTTGTAACAGTTTCCGGAAGCTGTAAGCTTATCTTCTTTACTATCTCACCATTTTCTATAATGTTTACAGTAGCATTAGGGTCAATCAGTCCTAATACTGCTAAATCAATATCAGTAACATTTTGTATCTTTACAATGTCCTTTTTTCCATGCTTTCTACTGACTGCATTCAAAATGAATGCAACTGTATTATTTTCCATATCTATGTCAAGTAACTCAAGGATTTTAAATCCCAGTCCTGCTGTAATATGATCTATAACTATTCCCTTTTCAATACTATTTACTATCATTTTATTTCCTCCTTCAATACTAACGTTCTTCTATGCTTCAATCCCAAGCATTGACATTATAAGTGCCATTCTTATATACATTCCGTTCTTTGCCTGCACAAAGTATAATGCTCTTGGATCATTATCCACTTCAACTGCAATTTCATTTACTCTTGGAAGGGGATGAAGTACCATCATATCCTTCTTT
>CAZWCK010000114.1:0-3758 GCA_964632625.1 uncultured Oscillospiraceae bacterium | reverse complement strand
GCCCCTTACGCATACTACAAAGCTTTTGAGGGAAACTGCTTTTGGAATGCCTGTGAATCTGATGGAATTTGGCATAGTGATAGTATTTACATCAATTTTTCTTGCCATGTCAATTGGAATATGCTATAAGGAAATAAAATACTAGATTTTGAATTAGTTTTAGGTTCAAATTATGTACTCGTGTAAATATTGTAAATATTGAAGCACTAGGCATATTAAAAAAACATATTGACGAAACAAAATTAAAATGATAAAATTAGGGCGAATTAAATAGCATTTTATGTTGTAAATAGTTTACATTAAAAGGGAAGTTGGAAAATCCACACGGTACCGCCACTGTAAGCAAGGAGCAAGGCTAAAAATACCACTGAGAATTTTACTTGGGAAGGTTAGCTCTTGTGTTGATGTGTTAGTCAGGAGACCTGCATGAAATGAAAAGTAACCGACGGGTAATCGGCCATGCTTGATAGATAGAGATTTTAGATTGTTTTCTATTGAAATTATACAGAAATACGGACTGTAACTTTAGGGTTACAGTTTTTTTGTGGGGAAATTATGAAAAAACAAACAAAGAACCTTTGCGGTATAGAAGCGCTGAAGTCGGTTAAAAGAAAATGTATGGTAATAGGAATGGCTTTGTTGCTTATTATTGGCATTTTGGAAATATATTTCGTGAGTAAGGGCGCAATGGATATAGGATTTGGAAGAACATGGCAGATTTTTTGGGCAAATATTACAGGAAATAATAGCCTTCTTGCTAACATTAAGGACAATGAAATTGCAGTTGTAATGGAAATCAGACTTCCAAGAGTAATTTGTGGAGTTTTTGTGGGAGCTGGTCTTGCTATGGCAGGAACAATGTTTCAGGCTCTGCTTAGAAATCCTCTGGCGGACCCATACACTCTAGGTGTTTCAACTGGTGCGGCTTTTGGTGCATCCATAGCAATCTATATGGGAATCATGTATGGAATAATAGTTTCAACAACATTGTTTGCTTTTGTGGCTGCTTTTATTACATTAGTATTTGTAATATTCGTTGCACAAAAAGGTGGAGGACTTTATAGTTCAAACTTGATAATATCAGGTATTATTATAAGCTCAATACTTTCTTCTGGCATAAGTTTTATTAAAATGCTGGCAGGTGAGAATGTTAGTGCCATAGTGTTTTGGCTTATGGGAAGCTTGGCATCAAAGTCATGGCATGATGTACATATTATTGTACCAATGGTAATTATAGGTGGATTAATAGCTTATTTCTTTGCCAATGATTTAAATATTATGACGGTAGGTGAGAACAATGCAAAAACCCTTGGCGTAAATACGAAACAAATCAGATTCATATATCTTGTTACGGGATCTTGCATAACTGCGGTTTGTGTGGCAGTAAGTGGCATCATAGGCTTTATTGGGCTTGTCATACCTCACATATTAAGATACTGGCTTACTTCTGACAATAGAATACTCATTCCCTTATCTGCAGTACTTGGAGGAATAATACTTTCAATAGCAGACAATTTTACAAGGTTGTTGTTCGTAAGTGAAATTCCGGTAGGAGTTCTTACAACATTAATCGGAGGACCTTTCTTCATATATGTCTTTATATCCAGGCAGAAGCAGTAAGGGGGCAGGAAATGAGCAAAAAAGAAAATGAGAAAAACAGTATAATGCAGGTGCAGGGTTTGCGTTTTTGCTACGGTGGAGATGGAGAGAATCCTACTTTGAAGGATATTAGCTTTGATATACCAAAAGGTGATTTTGTGTCTCTCATAGGGCCAAATGGAAGTGGAAAATCTACATTGCTTAAACTTTTGTGTGCTATAAACAGACCAAATTCAGGAATAGTGAACTACAATGGAACAGATATTAATCTAATGAATGTGAGGAACCGTGCAAAGGAAATGGCGGTAATACATCAACGGGAGAAAAATGAATTTCCATTTAGTTGTATAGATACAGTGATAATGGGACTTCACCCACATAGAGAGAGGTTTGAGTGTTTATCAAAAGAACAGCTTGAAGAGGTGGAAAGGATTATGAAATTAACTGACACCTATGAATTTTCACAAAAATTGACCACTCAGATAAGTGGCGGAGAGCTTCAGAGAGTAAATCTTGCAAGAGCTATTGTCCAAAGACCAAGGGTTCTACTGATGGATGAGGCAATGTCTGACATGGATGTCAATGCAAAAATAAAGCTTACTAAGCTTGTAAAGAATTTAGTAGATGGAGAAGGGTTGACGGTTATTGCCGTGAATCACGATTTAAACATGGCATATCGGTTTAGTGATTATATTATTGCTATGAACGATGGTAAGGTTGATTCCCTTGGAACTCCAGAAAAAGTAATGAATGAGGAGTTCTTTAATCGGGTCTTTCGAGTGAAAGCCGAAGTCGTAGAGGGTAGAGGTTTTTTCATTCTTGACAATATATAATATATTTTATGAAATTTGTCTTAGTGACATAAAAATCGAGTAACAATGAAAGGAAGAAAAACATGAAAAAAGTATTAGCATTAGTAGTAGTATTTGCAATGGCTATGTTCTGCTTCGTAGGCTGCGGCAATGCAGTAGCACCAACAGAAGAAAAAGAGGGGGAAGTTACAGTGGGAGATGCAGCTAAGCAGGCTATATTAGTAGTAAGCTTTGGTACAAGTTATAATGAAACAAGAGCATTGACAATTGATGCAATTGAAAAGAAGGTTACAGATGAGTTCGGAAAAGACTATGATGTAAGGAGAGCTTTCACAAGCCAGATTATTATAGATAAATTGGCAGAGAGAGATGGCCTTGAAATTGATAATGTTACACAGGCAATGGAAAAGTTAGTAGCTGATGGTATTGGAACTCTTTACATTCAACCTACTCACGTTATGAACGGAGAAGAGTATGATGAACTTTGTGAATCAGTAGAACCATTTACAGACAATTTTGTAACAATGAAAATTGGCAAACCATTACTTACTTCAAATGAAGACTATGTTGAATTGTCAAAGATAGTTGGAGAACAAACTTCTAAGTATATTACAGATGAGGAAACAGCAGTAGTATTCATGGGACATGGAACTCCTCACTTTGCAAATGCAACTTATGCTTGTTTACAGTTGCATTTACAACATGAAATCAATCCTAACTATTTAGTAGGAACTGTTGAGGGATATCCTTCACTTGATGAAGTTTCTGCAGATCTAGAAAAAATGGGAATTAAGAAAGTAGTGTTATTGCCATTTATGATTGTTGCAGGAGACCATGCCAACAATGATATGGCAGGTGATGAAGAGGATTCATGGAAAACAATACTAAAAGGACAGGGATTTGAAGTTGAGGCTGTTCTTCAGGGTCTTGGAGAATATGAAGGTGTTCAGAACATGGTAGTTGAACACTTAAGAGATGCAATAGAAGGCGAGGATGCTGAGTAAGTCTATAACATCTAGGGTTAACAATGAATATAGTTAGATTTAAAAGATAGCTATGTAAGGTACCTTTGTACAAATTCCACAAATATATTATTTGTGGAATTTGTACGTTAAAAATATGATGACAAAAATTTTACTTTTTTTGAAATATATGTAGATAAAATGAAAATATGAGGGGATTAGCATGAAAAATAAAAAGATAATATTATTTTTAACCATTATGATTGTTATGTGTATGGTATTTTTGAGTTGCGGAAATCAAGAGCAGCAGAATACACAGACTGAAAAACTTGCGATAAATTTTGTGGATGATGAAGGCCGTGAGATAAATTTGGAACAGCCTTGT
>CAZWCK010000113.1:0-3779 GCA_964632625.1 uncultured Oscillospiraceae bacterium | reverse complement strand
TTCCTGGGCTTAAAAAAGTGATTTAAAACAGGCGAAGGAGGAAAATTATTATGACAGAGATAAGAAATGAATGGGCAGGCTTTAAAGGTAAGAAATGGCGGGATGAAGTTGATGTCAGAGACTTCATACAACAAAATTATAAGCCATATGAAGGAAATGAAGAATTCTTATGTGGAGCAACTTCAGATACTAAGGAACTATTAGGGGATTTATCTGTATTATTTAAAGAAGAGTTAAATAAAAGCGTTCTTGATGTGGATACTATCAAAATATCAGGGATTGATAGTTTTGGACCGGGATACCTTAACAAAGAAAAAGAATTGATAGTCGGGATTCAAACAGATGCACCACTAAAACGAATGATAAATCCTTTTGGGGGAATCAGAATGGTAGAGGGCTCATTAAAAGCATATGGATATGGAATGCCAAAAGAATTAAACGAGGTTTTTCATAAATACAGAAAAACTCATAACGAAGGAGTGTTTGATGCATATACACCAGAGATAAAAGTTGCAAGAAAGGTAGGATTGTTAACAGGGCTTCCCGATTCTTATGGGAGAGGAAGAATTATTGGAGATTTTAGAAGAGTTGCACTTTATGGAATAAACTTTCTTATAGAAAAAAAAGAAGAGGAGTATGCGTCTTTTGTAATACCGATGACGGAGGATACGATTAGAGCAAGGGAGGAAATCAGAGAGCAGATTAAAGCACTAAAAAAAATGATAAACATGGCCAACACATATGAAATTGATATTGCTAGACCTGCAAGCACTGCAAAAGAGGCAGTTCAAGCAACCTATTTCGGTTATTTAGCAGGTGTAAAGGAAAACAATGGCGCGGCAATGTCACTTGGCAGAGTGAGCACATTCCTTGATATATATATAGAAAGAGATCTAAAAAACGGTGTTATTACTGAAGAAGAGGCGCAAGAGCTTATGGACCAGTTTATCATTAAACTTAGAATGGTAAGACATCTTCGAACTCCTGAATATAACGAACTGTTTGCAGGGGATCCGAACTGGATAACAGAATCACTTGGCGGCATGGGTGTAGATGGGAGAACTTTGGTTACAAAAAACACTTTTAGATTTATACATACATTAGAAAATCTTTCAACTTCACCAGAACCAAACATGACTATCCTCTGGGCACAAAATTTGCCGGAAGATTTTAAAAAGTATTGTGCAAAGATGTCAATTATTACATCGTCAATTCAATATGAAAACGATGATATAATGAGGCCGATACATGGGGATGATTATGCAATTGCTTGTTGTGTTTCTGCCATGAGAGTGGGTAAAGATATGCAATTTTTCGGAGCAAGATGTAATTTGGCAAAATCCTTACTTTTCGCAATAAACGGTGGCGTAGATGAAAGAGTTAAGATTACTGCAGTCCCGGGCATTGAAAGAGATGACAGTCAAATTTTGGATTATCAAACGGTACTGGAAAATTATAAAAAAGTAATGGTTTACGTAGCAGAACTTTATGTAAACACCATGAATATTATTCATTATATGCACGATAAATATGCCTATGAAGCAGGACTTATGGCACTTCATGATTATAATGTGGGGAGATTTATGGCATTTGGAGTTGCAGGACTTTCAATAGTTGCAGATTCACTAAGTGCCATCAAATATGCCAAGGTAAGACCTATAAGAGGTGAAGATGGAATCACTACCGATTTCAACATTGAAGGGGATTTCCCTAAGTATGGTAATGATGATGATAGAGTGGACTTAATTGCAGAAGATATTTTGGAGTTCTTTTCGGCGGAACTGAAAAAGCATCAGGCATACAGAAATGCAAAGCATACATTATCAGTATTGACAATTACTTCAAATGTTGTATATGGAAAGAAAACAGGAGCAACTCCTGATGGAAGACAAAGCGGTATGCCTTTTGCACCGGGGGCAAATCCAATGCATGGTAGAGATACAAGTGGTGTTTTGGCATCTCTTAACACAGTGGCAAAGCTTAAATATAAAGAAATTTGTGAGGATGGAATTTCTAATACTTTTACAGTTATTCCACAGACTTTGGGAAAATTAGAGAGACATAGGGTGGGAAATCTGGTTACAATTTTGGATGGATACTTTGTACAGAAGGCACATCATCTGAACGTAAATGTGTTTAACAAAGAGACCTTATACGATGCAATGGAACATCCGGAAAAATATCCCAATCTGACAATCAGAGTGTCAGGGTATGCTGTTAATTTTAATAGACTTACAAGAGAACAACAGCTTGATGTAGTAAGGAGAACCTTTCATGACAAAATGTAACGGTGAAAGGATGCTATCTGAAATAGCGGGATATGTTCATTCTATGGAAACCTTGGGAACTCTGGATGGACCGGGAATCAGAATGATTGTATTTATGCAGGGGTGCAGGCTGAGATGTCAGTTCTGCCATAATGCGGATACGTGGGCGTTTCCAAGCAAAGAAGAACTAGAGGATAATGTTTTATCACAAGGAGCAGGCGGTCAAAAATACAGGAGAATGACATCAGACGAAATATTGAGAAAAGTTTTGAGATATAAACCATATTTCAAAACTGGGACTTCATACGTGCCGATAAATGGCAAAAACGAGGATAAGCACAATTGTATGACCTTTGAATTTTCAGGTGGGATTACCTTTTCAGGAGGCGAACCCTTGATGCAGCCAGAATTCTTGCTTGAATGCTTGAAGAAATGCAAGGCAGCGGCAATAAATACTACTATTGATACAGCAGGCGTAGGCAAAGGAAATTATGACGAAATCCTCAAATATGCTGATATTGTAATTCTTGACATAAAGCATGCTAATGCTGAAAGGTATAAGTTCATTACAGGGATGGATATTAAGCATTACAGGGAATTTAAAGAGGCAGCCATTAGAAATAAATCCAATTTATGGTTAAAACATGTAGTTACTCCAGGTATAAATGATACTGAAGAAGATATTAGAATGTTTCAAAAAGAAGTCGATAGCTTTCCAAAAAACATGGTAAAAAAGGTTGAGCTTCTTCCATATCATACTTTGGGTAATTTTAAGTATGAGAGCATGGGATTAAAATATAGGCTTGATGCCGTAAAGCCAATGAATTTAACAGAACTTGCTGAGTTAAAATTTTTTTTGGACATCCCGTCATTGATATAGATTAAGGAAAAATAATCCATATATGTCCACAATAGGCGGACACATATAGGCACTAAATTCCACCAATGAAAGAATTTTTTGAAAATTGTTTCAAATAAAAAATTATATGCCTAAAACATATTTACAATTAGTATATATAGAGTATAATGAAGTCATAATTTTGCAAAGAAAACGTTCCCAAAAGCATTGGTTTTAAAAGCTGCGGGTTATTTTTTTGGCAGCTCTGAATTCTTTGCAAAAAACAAAATTTGTGTGAGTAAATAAGTAATTATTTGAGGAGGAAGAAAGATGAAGATGAGAAAAATTTCACTACTATTGGTTTTGGTGTTAATATTATCAACTCTTGCAGTTGGTTGCGGTGGCGGTAGCTCAGAGCCAGGAACCGAAGGTGAAGGAGAAGCGGTAACAGGAACTGCTGTAGAAGGCAATGTAATAAAAATTGGCGTATTTGAGCCAACAACTGGTGAAAATGGCGGCGGCGGAATGCAGGAAGTATTGGGAGCACGTTATGCTAATATTGTTGCCCCTACTATTGACATTAATGGAACTACATATGACATAGAGTTAGTAGAAGTAGACAATCAATCAGATAAGGCTGCAGCAGTAACTGCGGCACAGTCACTAATAAGTAA
>CAZWCK010000112.1:0-3915 GCA_964632625.1 uncultured Oscillospiraceae bacterium | reverse complement strand
TTATAAGAGAAGTTAGGAATAATGTGAATGTTCCAGTGGCAGCCTACAGTGTAAGTGGCGAATACTCCATGATTAAGGCTGCTGCAAATGCAGGAATGGTTGATGAAATGGCAATTGTGGCAGAAACTACGACAAGTATATATAGAGCCGGAGCTGATATGATGATTACATACTATGCAAAAGAGATAGTAAAAATGCTTAAAGAGGGGAGGATAGGATAATGAGTTGTTGTAATAAAAAAATTAAATGCAATAATGACAGCCATTCAGCAGAGCTGTTTGAAGAAGCTGTAAAATATATTCCAGGAGGGGTAAACAGCCCTGCAAGAGCATTTAAGGCAGTAGGAGGAAAACCACGTTTCATTGAAAAGGCAGATGCTCAATTTATTTATGATGTGGATGGAAATAAATACCTGGATTATATTGGCTCATGGGGCCCTATGATTTTGGGAAACAATAGTCCTATTTTACTTAAAGCAGCTCAAGAGGCCATTGTGAAGGGATTGAGTTATGGTGCAGCGACTGAAATAGAAGTTGAAATGGCAAAACTGGTATGCGAAATGGTTCCATGTTTTGATATGGTCAGAATGGTAAATTCAGGAACTGAGGCTACTATGTCAGCACTTCGCGCAGCAAGAGGATTCACGGGAAGAGATAAGATTATTAAGTTTGCAGGGAATTATCATGGTCACAATGATGCATTATTGGTAAAATCAGGTTCAGCACTTATGGCAGAAGGTGCAACTCCTGACAGCGCAGGTGTTACTCCAGGATGTGCCAGAGATACACTGGTTGCAAGATATAATGATTTTAAAAGTGTCGAAAAGCTTTTTGATGCAAACAAGGCTGAAATTGCAGCCATAATAATAGAGCCGGTTGCTGCAAACATGGGAGTGGTATTGCCTAGCAAAGGATTTTTGCAGCAGCTTAGGGAAATTTGTGATGCAAATGGAACGGTTCTAATTTTTGATGAAGTAATTACGGGCTTCAGGCTGTCGCCGGGAGGAGCACAAAAACTATTTGGAGTTACTCCTGATATGGCAACCTTTGGAAAGATAATAGGCGGGGGCATGCCTGTTGGTGCTTATGGCGGCAGAAGAGACATAATGGAGGTTATAGCACCTGTAGGGCCGGTTTATCAGGCAGGTACTTTGAGCGGAAATCCGGTTGCAATGGCTGTAGGAAAAGCTCAGCTTACTTATTTGAAAGAAAATCCTTCGGTGTATGACAATATTAATGCCTTGGGAGAGCGACTTTATGGAGGAATTGCAAAGATTATTGAAAGTGCAAAAGCGGACTGTAGTATTAATCATATAGGATCACTTGGAACTTTATTTTTCACAAAGAAAAATGTTGTTGATTACGATACAGCTACCTTGTCAGATCTGGCAAGGTATGCAGACTATTTTAAATATATGCTTTCAAACGGTATTTATCAGGCACCGGCACAGTATGAGGCAATGTTTATTTCAAATGCGCATACAGAGGCAGATATTGACAGGACATTGAAATTAATAGCAGACTATTTTTGTGTATAGTAATTTTAATCAGGTTTCAGCAGAGAATACGAATTTATTGTGAAGAATTTATTGATTCTTGCGATAGGGTAAAGAATATGTTAAAATATACAAAAGAATGATATTTTTGAATTTGAAGAGGAGAAACTATGGAACCTAAATATAGAAGAGTCATACTCAAAATAAGCGGAGAGGCACTTGCGGGAGAAGAGAGATTCGGACTGAATGAAGATATGCTTTTGAAGGTTGCTAAGGAAGTAAAACAAGTATACGATTTAGGTGTGCAGGTTGCCATTGTAGTAGGTGGTGGAAACTTTTGGAGGGGAAGAACCAGCAAGAGCATGGACAGGGCAACTGCGGATTATATGGGAATGATGGCAACTGTAATAAATGCAATGGCTCTTCAGGACTCATTTGAGGCACAGGGAATTCCTACAAGAGTACAGACCGCCATAGAAATGAAAGAGGTTGCAGAGCCATACATCAGAAG
The DNA here is from genome assembly GCA_964632625.1 of uncultured Oscillospiraceae bacterium. Taxonomy (GTDB): domain Bacteria; phylum Bacillota; class Clostridia; order Peptostreptococcales; family Anaerovoracaceae; genus CAZWCK01. Next base: position 1,909 of record CAZWCK010000112.1, on the reverse strand, counting down.
ACGTGCTATCAGTGAGCTTAACAATGGCAATGTGGTTATATTTGGTGCAGGCACAGGAAATCCGTTCTTTTCAACAGACACGACAGCAGCACTTAGAGCAGCAGAGATAGAAGCAGATGTGATACTTTTGGCAAAGAAAGTAGATGCAGTGTATTCCGATGATCCGGAGACAAACCCTGAAGCTGTTAAATTTGATAATTTAACACATCAGGAGGTTCTTGAGAAAAATTTAAAAGTAATGGATTCTACAGCGGCATCATTATGCAGGGATAACCGGATTCCAATTCATGTTTTTGCACTTGCAGAAGAAGGAAACGTATTGAAAGCCATATACGGAGAAAAGATAGGAACATTAATTGTGTAATTCCCTTTCAATTGCTTAAAAAATATCAGAACGGCAGATATTACAAAGAGTAACAAAAATTAATATAAAGGAGAAAAGGAAATGAGTAAAGAAGTTCAAAAAAACATTGAAGAGAGAATGGCAAAGACAATCTCGGTGTTGAAGGAAGAATTAAATACAGTTAGAGCAGGCAGAGCAAATCAGGCTTTGCTTGATAGAGTTATGGTTGAATACTATGGCTCTCCAACACCATTAAAAAATCTTTCAAATGTATCTGTACCAGATCCAAGAACCTTGTTAATTACACCTTTTGATCCAAAATCAATAGGTAATATTGAAAAAGCAATAAATATTGCTAATCTTGGCATTAATCCATCAAATGATGGAAAATCGATTAGACTTGTTATCCCACAGGTTACAGAAGAGAGAAGAAAAGAATTGACAAAGATAATAAAGAAAATTGGGGAAGATGCAAAAATAGCGGTTAGGAATATAAGGAGAGATTCAAACGACGAATTGAAGAAGAAGGAAAAAGCTACTGAGATTACGGAAGATGATTTGAAGAAAGCCCTTGATGATGTACAAAAGTCGACAGATAAGTGTATTAAAGACATTGATGAACTTATTGCAAAAAAGGATAAGGAAATAATGGAAGTATAGGTAGAAAAAATTTCTTGGTATAACTGAGAGAATATGAATAAGCGGATATGAGAGTGTGATTTAGGCACATTAATATCCGCTTCTTAAATTAGCAGGTGAAGGTAAAATGATAGATAAAGACAAGATTCCAGGTCATGTGGCAATAATCATGGATGGCAACGGTAGATGGGCGAAAAAACAAAATGTATCAAGGCTGTCTGGACACAATGCAGGAATGATATCAATGAAAGAAATTGTAAAACGTTCCTCAGTTCTAGGGGTAAAGAATCTGACAGTTTATGCTTTTTCAACAGAAAACTGGAAAAGATCAATAGACGAGGTAAATGGCATATTTAAATTGATTGTTATTTATGTTAAAAAGGAATTGAAAGAACTGCATCAAAACAATGTAAAGGTTAGAATTCTTGGGGATTATAGTGAACTACCTAAAGATTCAATAGAATCTTTAGAAAAAGCCATTACTACAACACAAAACAATACAGGGTTGCAATTTAATATAGCACTGAATTATGGAAGCCGAGATGAAATTAAAAAGGCAGTAATAAGACTTGCGCAGAAAGTAAAGTCTGGAGAACTAGAACCAAACAGTATTACAGAGGAGATGATTTCACAAAGCTTGTATACAGGCATGAATAATATTCCTGATCCTGATCTTCTGATAAGGACAAGCGGAGAAGAAAGGTTGTCAAATTATATGCTGTGGCAGCTAGCCTACAGTGAGTTGGTTTTTACAGATGTGTATTGGCCTGATTTTTCACCACAGGAATACGATAAATGCATAGAAATATATCAGTCAAGGGACAGACGTTTTGGCGGGAGGAATTAAATGAAGACAAGAATAATATCAGGGCTGTTGATGTTGCCATTTTTGCTAGTATTTTTCTTTGGTGGAAAGGTACTCATGTT
>CAZWCK010000111.1:0-3956 GCA_964632625.1 uncultured Oscillospiraceae bacterium | reverse complement strand
TTACTTGATGCTTATTTCTCAGGCACAAAATTGAAATGGATATTGGACAATGTGGAGGGTGCAAGAGAAAAAGCGGAACAAGGAGAATTGCTCTTTGGTACTATAGAGACTTGGCTTATTTGGAAATTAACCATGGGTAACATTCATGTTACTGATTATTCAAATGCATCAAGAACCTTAATGTTTAACATTCATGAATTGAAATGGGACAATGAAATTTTGTCTGTTTTGGATATTCCAAAGTTAATGCTTCCAAAGCCTGTTCCATCAAGTCAGATATATGGTAGTACAGATCCTGTGATATTTGGCGGAGCCATAAAAATTGCAGGAGCAGCAGGTGATCAACAGGCGGCATTGTTTGGTCAGACCTGTTTTGAAAAAGGACAGGCAAAGAACACATATGGCACAGGCTGTTTTATGCTTATGAATACAGGAAATGTGCCTGTGGAATCTAAGAACGGTCTTTTGACAACTATTGCTTGGGGGATTGATGGTGATATTAAATATGCACTTGAAGGTTCGGTTTTTGTAGCAGGAGCTGCTGTTCAGTGGCTAAGAGATGAGATTAAACTGATTCCAAGTGCTGAGATTTCAGAAAAAATGGCAAATGCCGTAACTGATTCAAATGGTGTTTATGTTGTGCCTGCTTTTGTAGGCCTTGGCGCACCATATTGGAATCCCTATGCAAGAGGAACAATATTTGGGTTGACAAGGGGTGCAAATAAAAATCATATAGTAAGGGCAACGCTTGAATCCTTGGCATATCAGGTAACAGATTTAATAAAGGCTATGGAAGAGGATTCAGGAGTATCAATGACTACACTTAAGGTTGATGGTGGTGCCAGTGCCAATGATTTTCTGATGCAATTTCAGGCAGATGTACTTGGAATTCAGGTTCAGAGGCCTAAGTGCATAGAAACTACATCACTTGGAGCGGCTTATCTTGCAGGTCTTGCCACTGGTTATTGGAAAAATACAGATGACATAGTGAATAACTGGCAGCTTGATAGAGTGTATGAATTAAAGATAGACGCAGAGAGACGAAAAGAACTGTTAAAGGGCTGGCACAGGGCAGTAAAGGCGGCACTTGTCTGGGCTGAAACAGAATAAAATAGAATATAATAGAATGAAAGGACTATTATCCACATGGAAAAAGAACGTAATTACATGTTTGACTCATTTAGAGGAGTATTAATTTGGTGCATACCTATTTCGCATTTTACAAGGGTAGCAGGCCATTTTTCATCGGCTTCACTTAGTGGAATTGTTTATATAATCATCAATGTGTTTGTTATGCAGGCATTTGTGTTTTTGTCAGGTTATTTTTCAAAAAAGCCAGATAGAGCCAGAGAATTAGCATTTAAGACATTTATGCTACCTTATTTGGTGTTTACCTTGGTATTCTACATATTCAGATATTGCTATTTTGGACATGCTAACTTACATTTTCTAACACCGCCTTTTGCACTTTGGTTCTTATTTTCAGTATTCTTTTACAGATATTTTCTTGTAAATTTGATTAAAATAAAACATTTGTTAGCTTTAAGCTTTGTTGTATGTATATTTGCAGGCATGATACCGGGTTGCAGTGATTTCCTTGCACTTCAGAGAACGTTATCATATTTTCCATTCTTTGTTCTAGGATATTATTGTTCTAAACAAAGACTGGAGAGTGTGCAGGTTCTAAAATGGTGGCAAAGCCTTATTTTAGGAGCGGTGCTTTTTGGTATTTCGACATTTCTTGCTTTCTATGTAAAATTACCTGTAACTTTTTACTTATTGAGGTCTACAGCTACTGAGGTCGGAATGGTCTGGTATATGGATATTCTTATGAGAATAGTAATACAAATACTTGCAATGGCTTGGATAATATTAATGCTTAATATTATTCCCAACAAAAAGACTTATTTGACTTATGTAGGTATCAATACTATGCCAATATATATATTCCATTTATTTGTTAGATATATAATAAAGGCAAACGGGTTACCTTGCCCAAATTGGTTTGTGTATTATAGCTGTATTTTTGGACTTGCATCACTTTGTGTAGTAGTATTATCAAGTCCTCCTATTGCTAAATTCTATGATAAAACATTGGAACTTTGCTATAATATTTGGATTAAATTAAAAAAACTGGTACTAGTGTAATTTTGTTAAATAAATATTAAAAAAATATTTAAAATATTGTTGACAACTATTATCAATAGTGGTAAATTAAATACATAGTTTAGCACTCACTCACAAAGAGTGCTAACAATCTGATAAAAAGTGCTAACGGTAACTAAGGAGGAGGACATGGGATTAAGTGAAAGAAAGTTAAGAATTTTACAAGCCATTATAGGTGATTTCATTTATTCTGCTGAACCTGTGGGCTCCAGAACTTTGTCCAAAAAATATGACATGGGCATAAGCCCTGCTACGATTAGAAATGAAATGTCAGACTTAGAGGAAATGGGTTTTCTGACGCATCCCCATACTTCAGCGGGACGTGTTCCTTCAGATAAGGCATACAGACTTTATGTGAATGATTTAATGAAGAAAAAAGAATTGAGCAAAGAAGAAAAAAAGATTATTTCTGACAAGATGAACAATAATTTTAGCGAACTTGAGAAGACTATTAAACATGCAGCACGGTTATTATCAGAGATTACAAACCTTACATCGTTTGCGCTTACACCACAACAGGAGTCAGATACTTTGAAATACATTAACATTTTACCTGTTGATAATATTACGGTAGTATTGATGATAGTTTCTGAAAGTGGAAAGGTATCAAACACCGCGCTAAAGCTCAGAGTATCTTATACAGAGGAAAGTTTGCAGATATTGTCAAAAAGTATGACATTTAATTATAGAGGCAAAACCATAAGTGAAGCATTGACATTGGATATTATCCAATGCTTTGAGACAGATATTGAAGCTCTTGGGAAACTTGCTGAAAACATAATGCCAAACTTCATGAAGACGTTGGAAAGTATGCTGAATGTAGAACTTTATATGGATGGTCTTACAAACATTTTTAACATTCCTGAGTATAACGATATTGAAAAAGCAAGAATGTTTTTGGAAATGCTTAACAAAAAAGAAAACTTTACAAAGACATTGATAGAAAGAGATGATGGAATAATTATTACCATCGGAGATGAAAATTCTGATAAAATTATGTGTGATTGTAGCTTAATAACTGCAACATATCACATAGATGGTAAGCTTTTGGGAAAGATTGGCGTAATTGGACCTACCAGGATGAAATATGATGAAGTTACTTCAGTAATAGAATATGTAACAGAGAATTTGAGTACTACATTTAAATTAACAGAAGGAGAAGATTAGAATGGCAGAGAATAATAATCCAAAGGATTTGAATCAAACTGATGTGAAAGATGAAGTTGAAGAAAAAAATTTGGACAAGGAAATAGGTAATGAGGACATAGAAGAAAAAAATTGCGATAGAAAGAAGTCAAAAAAATCTCAAAAAGATGGTTGTAAAGACAAGAAAAAGAGCCATGGAGAGCACGCTTCTAACCAAGTAGACCAAGGGGAATCAAAGCCTGATGATGAGGAGAACATAAAATATTTAAGGCTTATGGCAGATTTTCAGAACTATAAGAGAAGAGTAGAAAAAGAAAAAAGTGACATTTATGCATTTGCCAATGAGAAATTAGTTGGTGATATGCTTGATGTAATAGATAACTTCGACAGAGCGTTGAACAATGAAGGGGAAGATGCAGAAGGCTATGTTGAGGGAATGAAAATGATATACAAACAGCTTATGGGAGTGCTTGAGAAGGCAGGATTAGAGGAAATCGAAGCATTGGGAGTCGATTTTGATCCTAATTTCCATAATGCAGTAATGACTGAGGATACTGATACATATGAATCCGGAAAGGTATCTTGTGTATTACAAAAGGGGTATATGTTAAATAAAAAAGTAATAAGGCCAACTATGGTCAAGG
>CAZWCK010000110.1:0-4077 GCA_964632625.1 uncultured Oscillospiraceae bacterium | reverse complement strand
CAATTGCATTTGCTGCATTTTCACCCACACCCTCAAGAGCTACAAATGGCAGCAACACCTTCCCATCTCTTGCAAAGAATTTAATAGCGTGAGAGATTCCAAACTTAGCCGGCATGAATTCATATCCTCGTGCATACATTTCATAGGCCACCTCCAGAACTATAATTTCATCCTGCTCCTTCTTTGTAGCATTTTTGCCTTTGGCAATTATACTGTCCATTTTTTCAAGCACTGCATTTGCCCCTTTCAAAATGGTTGTAGCATCAAATTCGCTAACCTTAGAAGTAAAATAGGTTGCATAAAACTCCACCGGGTAATAAACCTTGAAATATGCAATTCTATAGGACATCATTACATATGCAACAGCGTGGGCTCTTGGAAACATATATTTAATTCTTCGGCATGATTCTATGTACCACTCAGGAACATCATGTTCCTCCATCATTTCAACATCTTCATCTGTAACTCCTTTTCCTTTTCTGACTTTTTCCATTATTTTAAATGAATTTTTCTTTGGTAGTCCTTTCAGAATCAAATAGTTCATAATGTCATCACGGGTTGAAATTGCATCCTTTATTGTTGCCTCACCGCTCTTTATCCATTCCTGAGCATTATTTATCCATACGTCAGTACCATGAGAAAAACCTGAGATTCTAACAAAATCCGCAAATCTGGTAGGATGAGTATCATCAAGCATCTGTCGAGTGAATTTAGTTCCAAATTCCGGAATGCCATAACTCCCATGAACAAATCTGTAATTTGGATCTTTAATATCCAATGCTTCCGTACCAATAAAAATACTGTTTACCTTATCATCTTTTAGTGGAACATCTGTTAGCGGATCTAACCCTGTCATATCCTGAAGATGTCTTATCATTGAAGGCACATCATGTCCCAGTATATCTAGTTTCAATAGATTCTGATCTATTGAGTGATAATCAAAATGTGTGGTTATAATATCTGTGTTTGTATCGTTAGCCGGATGTTGCACAGGACAGAATTCATAAATTTCATGATCATCAGGTACAATTATAATTCCTCCGGGATGCTGTCCTGTGGTTCTCTTTACCCCAGTACAGCATTCTGACAACCTATCTACTTCGTATTTATTTACAGGTATCTGCCTTTCTTCGAAATACTTCATTACAAAACCATATGCGGTTTTTGTGGCTACAGTACCGATAGTTCCTGCTTTGAAAACATTTTTTGCCCCAAAAATCTCATCAACATATCTATGTGCTATTGGTTGATATTCTCCAGCAAAATTAAGGTCAATATCAGGCTCCTTGTCAGCTTCAAAACCAAGAAAGGTCTGAAAAGGTATCGTAAAGCCTTCTTGTTTCATCCTTGCTCCGCATTCAGGGCAATCTTTAACAGGCATGTCAACTCCGCAGTCATATTCCTTTTCATCTCCCCATTCCAGATACTTGCATTTAGGACAGAGATAATGAGGAGGGAGTGGGTTTACCTCTGTAATTCCTGCCATGGTTGCAGCAAAGGATGAACCTACGGATCCTCTTGAGCCTACAAGATATCCATCACTAAGTGATTTTTGCACCAGCATTTCCGCAGCAATATACATTACCGCATAGCCTTCTCTAATAATAGGTATAAGCTCCGCATCAAGTCTTTCCTGTATTTTATCCGGTAATGGGTCACCATACTGTTCTTTTGCTCTTGCATAACACTTAGTCTTTAGATTTTCCTCAGCATTCTCGATTTTGGGTGGAAATTTTTCTTTTGGTACAGGACTGATAACATCTATCATTTCAGCTATCTTGTTTGTATTTTCAACTACAACCTCAAAAGCCTTTTCTCCTCCAAGATAACTGAACTCCTCCAACATTTCTTCCGTGGTTCTAAGGTAAAGACCCTGTCCCCCAAGGTCTTTATACCCTTGACCTGCAAGCAATATGTTCCTATAAAGTGCAGCTTCCGGATCCGAATAATGTGCATCCGTTGTAGCAACAACAGGTTTCTCATATTTTTGACCCAGTGCAACAATTTTTTTATTTAGCTGTCTCAAATCCTCTACTGTTTTTATTTCCGGAAAATCCTCTTTATTAATAAGAAACTGGTTATTTACTGTTGGTTGAATTTCCAAATAGTCATAAAATCTTACTAGTTTTTCAATTTCTTCTTCACTTTTCTTTTCAAGAACCGACCTGAACACTTCGCCGGCCTCACAGGCAGAACCTATAATAATTCCCTCTCTATACTTTGTTATCACAGATTTGGGCAGTCTTGGCCTTTTATAAAAATAATTTAAATGTGAAAAGGAGACCAATTTATAAAGATTTTTTAAACCCACCTGATTTTTTACAAGAAGTATGATATGATTTGTTTTCTTCTTCTTATATTCTATTGAGCCATCTTCATTCATGCAATCGATATCATCAAAGACATAGCCCTCCATACCATAAATAATCTTCATATGCGAATCCTTGCTAAGTGCATGACTTGCATCTGGAAATGCCTGTACAACTCCATGATCCGTAATTGCCATCGCCGGATGTCCCCAGGCTTCGTGGATTTTCACCATATCCTTAACCTCATTCAGACCATCCATTGCACTCATCTTTGTATGTGCATGAAGTTCAACACGCTTTTTTTCTGCATTGTCCTTCTTCTTCTTCACAGTACCTTTCTCTATGTCCTTTGCCATTATTACAAGTGAATTATCAAAGGTATCCCATTGAACGCCACCTCTGATTTTGACAGCATCACCCATTTTCAGATTTTCATCTATATCCTGCCATTTTTGCGCAACTGCAAATAGTTTAATGCATATTGAGGTTGTCTTATCTGTGACCAGCAAGGTAACTAGCTTCTTTTCATTCTTAATGCTTCTTTCATCCTTTTTGAAAAGTATACCTTGAACTGTAACCGTCCCACTATCCTCTGAAATTGAACTTAAAGGAACAGGCTCATCATTAATTGCCCTTCCCATTATTCTATTTCCCTCAACAGGCTCGTACTTATCTCTTGGGGTCCACCTGTTTCCACCCCCTGCAGTGTTATTATTACCTACAAAATTTCTTTCTCTACCTCCGGACTGACTCATATTGTTACTATTTCTTCCTGCGTTTTCTTTTGCTTCTCTTTGTATTCTTTCAATTTCTGCACGCTCAATGGCTGCATCTCTTGATTTTTCTCCATGTGCCTTCTCATAAGTTTGCTGATGATTTTCAAAGCTTACTTGCAAATCTATATCAAAAGTATTCTTCAACAATTGCTTAAACTCTACTGCAACTTTTTCATTTAATTCACTAACAGCCACTGCTCCAAGAGCATAGATTATTAATTTGTTATTATGTTCTTGTGCATTCTCATCTCGTGAGCCTAAGTTTTCTTTCTTATATAAAAATCTGTCTGGGAAAATTGTCTTTGTAATAGGAGCAAAAGCTCCGTTTACTATATGAATCATGTGTTCTATGAAAAGGGTCACTATTTCTTGCTCTGTCAAAATCACATCTTCATATATGAAATTTATTTCTACCCCCTTCAAATCCGTTATCTGATTTTGAATGAGAGCTTTTATTCTCAAAACATCAGAAAAAGGCACCACAAAGTTCAATCTCATATCTATATTCAATATGAGATTTTCTTTTGATATTGCCGCCTTTTCAATAACATATCTATATTCACTTTTTGAATGTTTTCCTATTTTAGTCCAAGTTATTGTATTTTCAATTAAATTTTTCATTTTTGTATCCTTCACTGTTTTTTAATTCGCACCGTGACTATTGTATCATTTTGAATAGAATAACTCTAGTGGGATTTTGTCAAATTGTGTTTTTTTAAATATAAATGTGGTAATAATAAATTGAAAGCTAATCTAAAACATGATAGTATTAAACATATTTATAAGGAGGAAAGTGATTAAATTTTTTAGATAGATTCTTTTAAAAAATCACATAACAATATTATGTATTGCACAAAAAAAATTACTGAAAATATGCATTGGGTAGGGGGCAGTGACCGTCGGTTAGCACTCTTTGAAAATGCATTTCCTATTCCAAGAGGTATTTCATATAACTCTTATTTGATGCTTGGTTCTGAAACCGTACTTTTTGA
>CAZWCK010000109.1:0-4094 GCA_964632625.1 uncultured Oscillospiraceae bacterium | reverse complement strand
CACAAAGTCCACCTGAAATCATCATTGCAACCATTATTACCTTACTTATATTCATACCTGCATAACGAGCGGTTTCCACACTTTCTCCCACTACAGTTATTTCATATCCTAGCTTAGTATATTTAATAAGAAAAAATATTAAAGCAGTACAGATAATTGCAATTATCCATCCGATGTGAATACCAAACAGCGATGGCAATACTGCATTGTCGGTAAAAGGTGCTACTCTTGGAAATCCGTTTGCATTCGGATCCATCCATGGACCATACTGTAAATATGTTACAAACTTGATTGCTATATAATTCATCATTAATGTAAAAATAGTTTCGTTAGTACCCATTTTTGCTTTAAAAAAAGCAGGAATAAAAGCCCAGATACCGCCAAAAATCATAGCTACAACTGCCATTAATATGAGCAATACCGGTTGTGGAAGACCAGAAAAATTCAAAGCCACATATGATGCTCCCATAGCACCCATTACAATTTGACCTTCTCCTCCTATATTCCAGAACTTCATCTTAAAAGCCACTAATATTCCCAAGGAAGTAATGATAAGGGGAATAGCCTTTATCACTGTTTGCTTAATTCTAAGCTCTGTTCCAAGAGAGCCTTCCACAAGAGCCTTAAATATTTCTAATGGATTCAGTCTAAATATTAGCAATATAAAACCTGCACATACGATAGAAAGAAGTACGGCTATAGCTCTGATAATATTTTCTTGTCTTTTGTTAAGATTATCTCTCTTTATAATTTTAAATAAATTCATCTTAGCTTACCTCCTTTTCTATGCTTTTTTCAACTGATGTACCTGTCATCATTAGTCCTATTTGTTCTTTAGTAACCTCATTTGTATTTACAACTCCTGTGATTTTTCCACCACAAAGCACTATTATTCTGTCACATAATTCTAGCAAAACATCTAAATCTTCTCCCACAAAAAGAACTCCAACTCCGTTTTTTTTCTGTTCGCTTAGTAAATCATAAATTTTATACGAAGCCCCAATATCAAGTCCTCTTACAGGATACGCCGTTATTAATACTCTTGGTGCAGCATCTATTTCCCTTCCCAAAAGTACTTTTTGAATATTTCCTCCAGAAAGTTTTTTTACAGGTGTATATATATTAGGTGTCTGTATGTCCAGCTTTTCTACTATTTCCTTTGCCTTCTCTACGCAATGTTCTCTTTTTAAAACAATTCCAGGTTGATTTTGATAATCCTTCAAAATAAGGTTATGCACAATGTCCATGCCCCCTACAAGACCCATACCTAACCGATCCTCTGGTATAAATCCCATCCTTATTCCCAATCGAATAATATCTCTTGGTGTTTTTCCTACTATGTTTTCTTCTTCAAGATAAATTCTTCCTTTTTCAACAATATTTAATCCCGCAATAGCCTCACATAGTTCTTTTTGACCACTTCCTGCAACTCCTGCAACTCCGAGAATCTCGCCACCAAAAAGTGAAAAACTAACTTCACTTAGTGCGGCTTTCTTTTCACCATCCAACACAGTAACATTATCAAGTTTAAGAAGTTCTTTCTTATCTTCTATTTTTTCTCTTTCTATTGCCAAATCAATTTTTTGTCCAACCATCATCTCAATAAGCTTAGGAATCTCAACATCTTTTGTTTCTACAGTTTCTACAGAATGACCTTTTCTCAATACGGTAATCCTATCGCTTATTTCCATTACCTCATTTAACTTATGAGTAATGATGACTACTGCGCACCCTTGTTCCTTCATATTTCGAATAATATCAAATAATCTTTTGATTTCTTGTGGTGTAAGTACTGCTGTAGGTTCATCCAAAATCAATATTTTTGCCCCTCTATACAATACCTTTACTATTTCCAGCGTTTGCTTTTCTCCTACTGACATATCATAAACTTTTCTATCTGGGTTAATGTCAAGACCATATTGATCTGATATTTTTTTTACCTTCTGAGAAAGTGCTTTAGACTTTAAGAAAAAACTTGTTTTTTGTCCTATTATCACATTTTCTCTTGCTGTCAACACATCGATCAATTTGAAATGCTGGTGTATCATTCCTATTCCTTTTTTTATGGAATCTTTTGGAGAGGTAAAGTTAACTTCTTCTCCATTCACCAAAATACTGCCTTCATTTGGAGTATAAATGCCGGAAAGCATATTCATGAGAGTACTTTTCCCTGCCCCGTTCTCTCCCAAAAGCGCATGAACCTCTCCATTGTAAATTGTAAGGTTCACATCTTCATTTGCTTTTAGTGCGCCAAATGTTTTCGTAATATTTTTCATCTGTATAGCAATTTGCTTTTCCATGAATTCCTCCACTTAATAAATTTACTCATATTTTTTTAATATACCACATATTTACTGAATATGCAACAAATAAGGACATAGTCTTCATTTGAAAAAACGCATAAAAGAGCTATCTCAATTAATTACTTTGAGACAGCTCTTTGTATTATGTCATATTTATACTTTTTAAGTTTTATTGCTAAACAATAATATCTTGACTATTTTGCACCTTCAACCAATTTGTTTATTTTCCAAATAGCTTCTCTGTCAAGAGTCTGACCTTCTTCACAAAGAATTGTTCCATCATTGTACTTGATTTCTCCTGAGAATGGAGCAAATTCACCTGCTTCAATCTGTTCCCTAACTTCATTTACCTTTGTCTGTACATCTGCTGGAACCAAATCCGTCATTGGTGCCAAATCAACGTATCCATCAGCTAAAGTTCCATAATATGATTCAGGCGTCCATGTACCTGCTATTATAGCTTCAATAGTTGGAATTAAGAAACTTTCATGATGCCAAGTTGGTGCTGTCAAGAATGATTCAGGTACTGTTTCGCTATTATCTAAGTTATACCCAATTGCAAACTTACCCTGTTCTGCAGCAGCTACCTGAGGACCTGTTGTATCGCAATGCTGTGTAATAATATCACAACCTGCAGCAAGCAACTGATCTGCAGCAGCTCTTTCCTGTTCAGGATCATACCAACTGTTTATATAAATAACATTTACCTCAGCATCTGGATTTACTGATTTTGCACCAAGCGTGAATGCATTAATTCCAATAAGCACTTCTGTGTAATCAAATGCCGCAACATATCCTAGTTTGTTAGTTTCTGTCATCATACCTGCAATTATTCCTGTTAAGTATCTTGGTTCTTCAGTAGCTCCGAAATAATTTCCAAAGTTGGTTTCATTTTTCTTGTAACCAGAGAAATGCAAGAAGTTCACATCATCATACTCCCCTGAATTTGCAAGTTCATCTAATGCATCCATAAACCCAAAGCTACAACCCACAATAACCTTACAGCCCTGGTCAATAAGCGAAATTGCTGCTTCTCTTGATGCCTGCTTGTCCTGATCATTAATACTTTCCAGACAAATAGCCTCAACAGCTCCGTCAAAATGCTCTACCATAGCTTCTGTTCCATTGTTCTGTGCCTGAGTAAATCCTCCATCGTTTTTGGTTCCAATATACAAGAAACCTACTTTTAACACATCTTTAACATCGCCGCCTTCTTCTGCAGGTTCACTGCTATTACCACATGCTGCCAAACTAAATACCATGGCTAATGTAAGCAATATTACCAATACTTTTTTCATTTGTTTCTCTCCTTCTTTAATTAATTATTGATTTAAAAGCTTATAAATCAATGCTTATTTATATTCACATTGATATTATATTTTACTTTGCTATTTTAGTAAAGCAAAATAACAACTCTATGCCCTTTTTTTAACATATAAATACGCATTATTCGGATAATGCCAAACAATACGTATGGATATCAATGTTATTATTCGCTTCGCTACCTTTATTCTTATACTTTGTCAAATTAATCCCCAAAGGTTATTTGACCATCTTCTATTTTGGTTATCACAGCAAGAGATTCCACATCATAGCCCTGTTGCTTAAGTTTATCTCCACCACCTTGGAATTTCTTATCAATTACAATTCCAATGCCTGAAACATTAGCATTTGCCATGTTAACAATCTGGGTAAGAGCTGTAGCAGCCTCACCATGAGCTAAAAAATCATCCAAAATCAATATATTTTCTCCTTCTTTTAAGTATTTTTTTGATACTATAACAGAAGAAA
>CAZWCK010000108.1:0-4199 GCA_964632625.1 uncultured Oscillospiraceae bacterium | reverse complement strand
TCTTTGCTTCCATATCTTCTGTAGCTGCTTCAATAATAAGGTCTGCATCCGCAACGATATTAATATCAGTTGATCCCTTAATTCTTCCCATGATTTCTTCTTTTGCTTCTGCAGTAATCTTTTCTTTTGCAACCATTTTGTCTAAGTTTTTGTTCACTGTAGCGATACCTTTTTCTACTGAGGTTTCTCTTCTTGCTCTAAGAACAACTTCATAACCATTCTGTGCCAATACCTGGATAATTCCAGCCCCCATTGTACCTGTACCTAATACACCAACTTTTTTCATTTTAGTTCGTCCTCCTTAAAAAATAAACAATACCGCCGTAAATAAGGTTTGTTAAAAAATTAACCCTCTGCGTATAACCATTATAACACGTTTATTATTATTGTAAAGCCCCTATTTTAAAATTATTTTCTCTTTAACATTGATCCATTTATATCCAAATTTATGCTGTGTTTTTAAGTAAATGTATGCTACTTTTTCTGCGTTTATCTATTCAAATTTAAATACTTTCTTGTGGCTATTTTGTATTTTTCTACTCCCGGCTGGTCAAATGGATTTACACCCATCAGACTGGCCGTAAGTGCACAGGTTGTTTCAAAGAAATATATCAACTGTCCTATGTAGAATTCTGTTAATTCCGGAATTTCTATACTTACAATTGGTATTTCAGCTGACTTATGTGCATCAATTGCCCCTTTAACAGCCGCTTGATTTACCTCATTCATACTCCTGCCCGTCAACTCTCCCGCGCCCTCTGGTATTACAATATCAAAGGGAGGATTCTCCACACTTATTATTGTTTCAAAAAATATCTGGCTGCCCTCTTGTATAAACTGTCCAAAGGAATGAAGATCCTTTGTATATTCCACAGAAACAGGAAGCAACCCCTTGCCATCCTTGCCTTCACTTTCACCAAAAAGTTGCTTTGTCCAATCAACAAAGCCCTCAAGCTGAGGTTCAAAATAGCCAAATATTTCTACAGCTTTACCCAGTTTCATGAGTTCGTAACGGCATACGGCATAGTCTATTGCATCGTGATCCCATGCAGTTGAAGAAGCACAAGCCTCCGCGCCGGCAAGAAGCCTCTTCACGTCAATTCCTGCAACTGCAATAGGCAAAAGCCCTACTACAGAAAGCACGGAATACCTTCCTCCAATATTATTGCGCACAGCAAAGCTAACATAGTTTTCCTTTTTTACCTGTTCACGAAGAAGTCCTTCTTTTTCATCCGTTATTACATATATTCTCTCTTTGTATTTATCATCCTTGGCATACCTTTTTTTCATTACGTCCTTCAATACCGCATATGATACACAGGTCTCCATAGTGTTCCCAGACTTTGATATAACCAAAAGGCATACCTCGTGTTGTCTCATTTCCTCAATTAATTTCGTTTCCTTTGTCCCGCTCAAGGTGTTGCCCGCAAAACGGATTATGGGAGAACCCGGATAGCTGCCAATAGCTTCAATAACAGCGTGAGCTCCTAAATATGAGCCACCTACACCCACCACTACCAACATGGTGCATTGTTCACGAATTACATCTGAAAGCATGAGTATTCTCTCCAGTTTATTTCTGTCGTAATCCATGGGAAGGCGAACCCACCCTGTTCCTTCGTGTTTCCCATCCCACAAGTTTTCCATTGCTTCGTCAACTTTTTCACGGTTCTTGTCAATAGTTTCTTGTTTTATCCCTGTTCTAGATACATCTATATTTATTTTCATTTTTCCTGTCACCTCTGTTACATTGTTATGGAATGTTAATGGTCATATGGTGTATAGTTTGACACCAATCCGTGCAGCCACTGTTTGATTTCATCGTCCTTGAGACTGCATATCTGCTTTAGCTGATCTTCAAAATATTTGTTGTTTTCATCTCCAAGTAGTTCCTTAAGGCGTGGCTCTGCAGGAAGAGGATGTCCTACATAAATCTTGTTGTGAGTGGTTTTTTCCAGTCCTTCTTCTGCAAGAAGCAGCTCCTCATAAAGCTTTTCGCCCGGTCTTAGTCCTGTTATCACTATGTCTATGTCTACATTTGGAATATAGCCCGAAAGTCTGATTACATTTTCGGCAAGATCCATAATCTTGACAGGTTCACCCATATCCAAAATGAAAATCTCACCGCCTTCTGCCATTGCCCCCGTTTGTATTACAAGCTGAACAGCCTCTGGAATAGTCATGAAAAACCTTGTAATATCAGGATGAGTCACTGTTACAGGGCCTCCCATAGCTATCTGTTTCCTGAAAATAGGTATTACAGAGCCATTACTGCCAAGCACATTCCCAAATCGCACCGCCGAAAAACTGGTACGTGAACTCTTGCTTTTTTCCTGCATTATCATCTCTGCAACACGCTTTGTGGCACCCATAACATTCGTAGGGTTAACCGCCTTGTCCGTTGAAATCATTACAAATTTTATCACTGAATATTCTTCAGACAAATCTATCATGTTTTTTGTTCCCAAAATATTGTTTACGATAGCTTCCTTTGGGTTTTTTTCCATCAAGGGAACATGCTTGTGGGCTGCCGCGTGAAATACCACATGAGGCATGTACTTTTCAAACACCTGTCGCATGCGTTCCTTATGTCTGACAGAGCCTATGACAGCATCAAATTCCAGCTCAGGAAAACTTGCCATCATCTCATTGTTAAGTTCAAATAAAGTATTTTCGTAAATATCAAGTGCAATAAGTTTCCTTGGTCTAAAAGCTGCAATCTGCCTGCAAAGCTCTGAGCCTATGGAGCCGCCACCGCCTGTTACCATTACAATTTTGCCCTCAAGATAGCCACTTATCTCACGAAGGTTTACCTCCACCGATTCCCGGCCTAAAAGATCCTCGATGTCAACATCCCTCAACTTGCTGATGCTGACTTTTTCATTTATAAGATCAATAAGACCCGGCAAAATCTTTACCTTGCAATTAGTCTTGTTGCACTCATTTACTATAGGTTGAATTGCCTTTTTATTGGCTGAAGGAATTGCTACAATAATTTCGTCAATGTTATATCTTTGGGCAAGACTAACTATTTTTTCGTGCCCTCCTGCAATTCTTACCCCCAAAATACGATTTCCAACCTTGTTGGAGTTATCATCTACTGCTATTACAACCTTCTTGCAGTATTCTGGATGCTGCTTGATTTCCTTTATCATAGTAGCTCCTGCATCTCCTGCACCCACTAGCATTACCTTTGTCACCTGACTGCCTATAATGTCTTTCCTACCCAGTGTAATGACGAAGCTATTAAATGACCCCGGATTTCGCAGGTTTCTTACAAACCTGTAAGCAAGCCTTGTTGCAGAGACAAAGGTTCCCATTAAGACACAGCTGATAATATATATGCTTCTTGGTATAACTTGTCCTGTAAAATGCATAAATGCAAGCACCAGCAAGGTTGATCCCAAAGAGGCTACAGTTACCTTGATGATTTCATCAAACTCTGCATAGCGCCACATGCTTGAATATATTCCAAATAGCCAGAACATGGCTATGGATAATAGGGTAATTACAAAAATATTGTTCCCATAGACCGCAAAAAATGCTGTAAACATAGTCCCGCTCACATCAAATTCAAAACGCAGTAAATATGAAACAATATATGCCAAGTTTATTGACAGAATATCTGCAACTAATAAAATAAGAATTCTTGTAAATTTAACCATTATCAATAACACCTCTTGATTTTCGTTGATTGTACCGATTAGAAGCCCATACCGATTGGCATCGCCCTAACTCTATTATTTTATACCCAAAAGCTTTATTTATCAAGCAAAACAAAAAAATACGCTCTGAGAATGTTGTTTAAATTTGCAATCAGATGCTACTTACTGTGTCATTATATTGCAATATATTAAATTTTAAGTAAACTATATTCATTCTAAGCCAAAAGTAATATTCAAAATTGCCAATCAGCAAAACTTATTTTGATATGAAAGCCTTTTTGTAACATTTCATAAAAGTGTACCCACTATCAATTCTTGTTTTCCGTTCAAAAAGGCTTTTATGTGTTTTGGTTACAATATAGATCTATATAAAATTTTCAATTAAATTATATTCATGTATTCCTTATATTGTTCATTTTCTTCCAGTAACAATTCTTTGAGTTGTGCTAAAGCCCTTCTATATTGTGTTCTTATAGTATTATAGTTAATTCCCAATAGTTCCGATATCTCTATTAAGCTATAATCCCTATAATG
>CAZWCK010000107.1:0-4233 GCA_964632625.1 uncultured Oscillospiraceae bacterium | reverse complement strand
AACAGTGCTGCATTTATCATAGTGTTCTTAGATGAACCAGGGTGAACTTCAAGACCGTGGGTTGTTACTGAAAAACCTGCAGCATTAAAATTTTCATATTCCAATTCCCCTAAGGCACCACCGTCAACTGTATAAGCAAAATCTGCACCAAAAGTATCTACATCAAAGTTATTTATACCATCAGCACCTTCTTCATCAGGAGTAAATGCTATTTTTATTTTACCATGGGGAATTTCAGGGTGAGATAGAAAGTACTCTGCCATAGACATTATTTCTGCGATTCCGGCTTTGTCATCTGCTCCCAAAAGGGTAGTTCCATCAGTTACTACCAGTGTTTTGCCAACATTATCATATAATGAAGGAAAAACTTTTGGGGACATAATAATTTTTTCCTTTTCATTAAGAATAATATTACTTCCATCATAATTTTTAATTAACCTAGGGTTTATGTTAGCTCCAGAAGCACTGTTAGAAGTATCCATATGTGCAAGAAAACCTATAACAGGAACTTTTTTTTCGGTTGTTGCAGGAATTGTTGCGTATACTATACAATGACCACATATATTTACATCCTTTGCACCAATAGATTCAAGCTCACTTTTTAGTAGCTTTGCTAAATCCCATTGTCCGGGGGTACTAGGATTATATACAGCCTCTGGATTTGATTTGGTATCGATTTTTACGTATCTCAAAAAATTGTCTAATACTTGTGACATAAAATTCTCCTTCCTATCAATTGACAATTAGCTTACCTAATAATAATATATTATTTAACGCATTAAATCAATATAAAATACAAGTTAAAGGCGTGATAATATGAAAAACACTTGCAGATATTTATAAATAATGTTAAAGTAATTTCTTAAAGAGAAAGTATGAAAACCTATAAAATACTTGAAGGGAGTAAGAGTCTATATGGCATTTTTGCCTTAAAAAAGACTCTGTTGCATAAATGAATATAAGTTTATTTGAAGTTTTGGGACCTGTAATGATAGGTCCTTCAAGTTCCCATACAGCAGGGGCTGCAAGATTATCGAGAATAGCAGCACAAATATCTGGGAAAGAATTTAATAAGGTACATTTTGCACTTCATGGCTCTTTTGCCAAAACAGGAAAAGGACATGGGACTGACAAGGCATTGCTTGCAGGTACCATGGGAATGTTGGAAAGTGATGAAAGAATAGCGAATGCTTTTGAAATAGCAGATGAAAAGAAATTGGAGTATACTTTCGGTGTGGTAGACCTTCCGGAATGTCATGAGAATACCGTGCAAATTACTTTTTATCACTTAGATGGAGCTACTACCTTTGTGCAAGGGAGCAGTATTGGGGGCGGAAGAATTGTCATAACTCGTATTGGTGATTTGAAAACAGAGTTTACGGCAGATGTTCCGACTTTGCTTATAAAGCAAAAGGACATAAAGGGAGTAGTAAGCACTATTTCCAGTACTATTGCAGCTTGTGGAATAAATATTGGCACCATGAATGTAACAAGAGATAGAAGGGGTGAGGTGGCCAATACGGTAGTGGAAACCGATGATGAGATACCAATGTTTATTGCAGACGCATTGAAAGAACATCGTGAAATACTGGAAGTTAAAATAATAAATCCAAATAAAGCACAATAAATTTAAATGTTAAGTAGTATCAAAACTGCACACATAGAAATATTTACTAAAAAAGCAAGGTATTGTTTGAAAGTAAAAAATAATGCTTTTACAAAGGAGAAGTATGTATTCAAATATTGAACAGCTGATAAGGTCAGCAGATGAAACAAATAAAAGTTTACACCAAATAATTTTAGATGATGAAGTCGCTTTAACTGAAAAAACAGAAGCGGAAATATATGATAAGTTGAGAAAACAGTGGGAAATAATGAAAGCCAGCATAAATAAGGCTTTGGAAGAACCACAGAAAATGGTGGGGAGTCTTATTGAAGGACAAAGCTCAAAGCAAATGAGTTATGCAAAAGACACAAGCTCATCTGTGCAGGAAAGAAAGAATTTTAATGCCGAAAAAAGGCAGAATTTGCTTGGCAGTGAGATTAATGTCATGATGGCAAAAGCTCTTTCTGCAAGTGAAGTAAATGCTTCTATGGGAAGAATATGTGCTGCACCTACGGGAGGGGCATGTGGAATATTGCCCGCAGTAATAGATACTGTATCAATTAAAATGGGAAGTAGTGAGGAGGATATACTAGAGGCACTTCTAGTGGCTGGTGGTTTTGGTGCAGTTGTGACGAGAAATGCAACTGTCAGTGGTGCAGAGGGTGGCTGCCAAGCAGAGTGTGGTACAGCGGCAGCAATGGCAGCAGCAGCAGCAGTATATTTGTCAGGAGGAACAAACCAAATGTGTGCAGATGCGGCAGCAATTACACTTATGAACTGTATGGGTCTAATTTGCGACCCTGTTGCGGGACTTGTTCAGCTTCCTTGTTCTTTTAGAAATGCAAGTCAGAGTGCAAATGCCCTTGTAAGTGCAGATATGGCATTGGCAGGACAAAGTAGCGTCATACCCGTTGATCAGGTGATTGACTCAATGTATAAGGTGGGGAAAAGACTTCCTACAGATTTTAAGGAAACTGCTCTTGGTGGTGTTGCTGCAACTGAAAAAGGAAAAGCGCTAGCAAAAGAAATATTTAAATAATGTTGACAGGCAGATAGGTAAATTGAATTATGTATACTAACACGGTAGATTGATTTATATAAAAATTAAAGAGGAATACTTATGATAGAATGTATAGGTGTCAAAAAAAATTTTAAGCAAGTAAATGCTGTCAAAGATGTTGATTTTAAAATCGAAGATGGAATTTTTCTTGGATTCCTTGGACCTAACGGTGCAGGAAAGACTACTTTACTAAGCATGATGATAGGATTGCAGGAGCCTAGTGAGGGGCAGATATATTTTGATGGAACAAAGATGAGCAAAAGTGCAATCAGAGTGAAAAGTCAAATTGGGGTTGTCAGCCAACATATTAATCTTGACAAGGAGTTGTCTGTGAGAGAAAATATGGAGTTTATGGGCAGACTTTATCACATGAAAAAAGATGATATTGCAAGAAGAAGTGAAGAATTGCTAACCTTTCTAGGACTTGACAAATATCAAGATAGATTGGTAAAAGAGCTTTCAGGAGGAATGAAAAGAAAACTAATGATAGCCAAAGCAGTTATTCATAATCCTAAATATATATTTTTAGATGAGCCTACTGTAGGAATAGATGTTACTTATAGGAGAGAGATTTGGCATTTTTTGAACGTGCAAC
Source organism: uncultured Oscillospiraceae bacterium (assembly GCA_964632625.1). Lineage (GTDB taxonomy): Bacteria > Bacillota > Clostridia > Peptostreptococcales > Anaerovoracaceae > CAZWCK01. The sequence goes on along the minus strand of CAZWCK010000107.1, from coordinate 972 downwards.
ATAGAGAAGGAAAAACTTTAATACTTACTTCACATTACATTGAAGAAATAGAGAAGCTTTGTGATAGGGTAATGCTTATAGATGAGGGAGTAATATTTAAAACAAATAGTCCTAAAGAAATGATATTGGAGCTTGGAAAATTTAAAACTGTCATCGAACATGAGGATGACAACGATATGTATGAAGAAGTTTATTTTTATCCGGATCTTAAATCGGCGAAAAAAGCAGCTGAAAACTTTGATACAGCATATCACATATCAAGGACTTCACTTGAAGATGTTTTTTTTAAGTATACCAGCAAGAAAATGAAGCATTAACACACTAAAATATGTGGATAAATTATTATAGAAAAAGCAAAGATGAGGATAAGCAAACATAATGGAAATAAAAACAATACTATGGCGAGAGTGGATTTTTTTTAAACATAGATTTTGGAAAATAACATTATCTCAGATGGTAACACCTTTATTATATCTTATTACTTTTGGCTATGGAGTTGGAAATGCCATCAGCGTAGGGGGGAAACCATATTTGTATTTTTTGCTACCAGGTATTCTTGCCATGAGTACAATGAGAAATAGCTATGCTCCAACATCTACAAGAGTTAGTCTTACCAGACTACATGAGAGGAGCTTTGAATGCTATATATTTTCTCCTACTAGAATGAGTGGACTTGCTCTTGGACATATTCTTGCAGGGGCTGCAAGGGGAATATATGCAGGGATTTTTGTGATAGCAATAGGTATCATTGCAAAGGTAGACATTGTGATAAATATATGGCTGTTTCTGATAATGTTTTTGAATGCTATCATATTTGCTTCCATAGGATTTTTTGCTGCAATGATCATAAACACGCATTATGATCTTAATAATTTCAATAATATAGTAATAACACCAATGTCATTTTTGTGTGGAACATTTTTTTCACTTGAAGCTATACCTTCAGCAATAAAAATATTAATAGGGTTTCTG
>CAZWCK010000106.1:0-4341 GCA_964632625.1 uncultured Oscillospiraceae bacterium | reverse complement strand
AAGTATTGGAAGTATGGCATTATAAATAGTAATAATGAGGAATTAGTCCCTTGTATTTATGACTATATTGATACCACAGCGGATTCTGACATGATACTCGTGCGTAACGGAGAACGAATTGGATATATCAATGAGGATGGAACCTCCGTGTTGAGTCTTTTGTATGATTCAGGGTGCAAATTTGTTGGAAAATATGCATCTGTGGAAATTAAAGGAAAGAATTTTATTATTGACAAGGAGGGAAATACTATTTTAGATGTTGAAGCTACTTTGGAAAATCAGGTTACCTACAACAAGATTGAGAGCAGTAAAGAAAACTCACAACTTGGAGTTGGAGGGACAAAAGAAGACAATATAATGCTAAGACCTACAGAGAAGGAAGGAATATATTATTTCTATAATAATGGTAATGTAGGTTTTGTAGATGTAGAAACAGCCAAAATAGTTATGCCGGCAACAAACAAATATCAGACATATATTGATTATTCTGAAGGCTTTTTTTTGATGAGAAGTGATATACCGGATCATAGGCTAAAAGATATAAATATTTTTCTGGATGAAAATTTTCAAGAAGTATTTAAAGATAAGCTTATTGCGAGATGCCATTATGGATTTAAAGAGGGCTATGTGCCTGTCGAATTGGTAGAAAATGCTGAGGGTAGAATTCTATCTTATGACGATGATACCAGTAAAGACATATATAGAAAAAATGCATATATGGATACAGAAGGTAAGCTACTGGAAATAGATGCAGATATATGCGAGGGTAGTTCTTTTAGTGAGGGACTTGCTCTTGTTTCGGGAAGCAGTAGTGATTCAAAAGAAAAGAATATGATTATTGACAAAGAAGGCAAAATAATAGCAGAGCTTCCTTATAGAAACTTCAGTTTTGCGTGTGAGCTTTTCAGTGAAGGATTGATGCCCTATGCAGTAAAGACAGAATCCGGGGTAAATATGAACAACGAGGTCCCAAGCAGTATAGCAGGAGCAAAGTTCGGGTATATCGATAAAACAGGAAAGTTTGTGGTTGAACCCATATTTGATGGAGTAGCTGCTGTAAAGGGTGGGCTGGCTGTGGTTCAGTATAATCAGCAATATGGAATAATAAAAGTTAAATAGTGGAGAAGGAAAGGCAAGAAATCATGAATGATAAAGAGCATAGTATATTTGACAAGAGCCTGGATTTGAATTTAAAATTGGTATCTAAAGAGATGGGAAGGGCAGTATTTGGGGGGGTAATGACATGGATGCACTCAATCATTTGGGGACGTGTAATGGGAAATGTTTTTTCTCTAGTTATTATGATTGCAGGAGGTATTATTGCAGGAGTGTTTTTTGTGATGGGGCTTATTAAGCTGTACTATAAAAGTGTATTTAGCGAGGAAGCCTATTTGCATATGTGCCTGCCAATTCCAACTACATATGTTATAGTTAGCAAAATTCTTGTTCCCACATATTGGATGTTGATTTTTTTGGGGTCTTTGATTGTGGGAGTTGTTTTTTCCGGGAGCTATGGTATGATTTCAGAAACAGTAATTGCAGAAATGTCAAAAATGGGGCTGCCTTATGAACATATGGGAATTGGTATTGTACTGATTTTGTGGAACGGTGTTGTGTGGTATCTATTGATTAATGCCATTATTTTCATGTCCGTGATTGTTGTAAATACTTTTGCTAACACTAGATATAAGCTGATTAAAAGCATAATGACCATTGCTTTGATTTTAGGCAGTTTTGGTGGCGTAACTATGCTTTTTTCCAAAATATTCGGCATTTTTATAAATCCTTATGCAAGCATAGTTATTTTCCAGATACTCAGTTTTATCTTTCAAGTAGTTTTGATAATTTTATCAGTCATGGTATCGAAGAAGTTTTTGGAAAACAGATATAACTTAAAATAACCTTAAATATTTAACTAAAATTTCATAAAAGGGAAAGGAAAGAACTTATACGAATTTAGAAAAGGTCTAGATTCTCTTGAATTTTGGACCAGGGAAAGCCTATGACATTATCAAGTTCTCCATCAATATGATGAATATATTTGCCAAATGTCCCTTGGATTGCGTAGGCACCAGCTTTGTCATAAGGTTCATCTGTATTTATGTAGTCAAGGATTTCTTCATCAGTATATTCTTTGAAAAAAACTTTTGTAACCTCACAGAATACTTTCCTAATGGGTTGTCCGGCTTTAATCATAGCTACTCCTGTTGCTACAAAATGAGGCTCTCCTCGGAGATAGGCTAGAATTTCAAAAGCATTTTGTTTATCTATAGGCTTACCAATTATACCATCTTTGTAAACTATGGTATCAGCAGCAATAATTATAGGATTTTCTGGTAAATATGCGGGAGTTCCCCCAAAATCAAAACCCAACAGAGCGCTTTCAACAGAGAGCGCTTTTTTTAACGCAAGGTACATTACACTATCTCTCATCCCTATATCTCGTGGAAGTGTTTCATCAACTTCAGGGGGCATTATGATAGGGTCATAACCATTTTTTTTCATTATTTCAATTCTTCTTGGAGAAGAAGATGCCAGTATTATATTTTTCATGTTAATCCTCCAGTTTACGAAATTTGTAACATGTAATAGTATATCAGAGTTGAAAAAAAAATACAGTGGATTTATTCATAATATAAATAATATATTTTGAACTGTGCATAATAATAGTGTTAATAAATGGAGGAAAAATGATGGTAAAACAAGTGGAATTACTTAAGGAAGAAGATAAGAAGAAACAGGTGGCAAAGGCATATGAAAAGTATGCAGAACAATTTACTCCAAAACCAAAATGCTTTAGCAACTGTGTAAAAGCATTTTTTGTGGGAGGTATTATTTGCGTTGTATCAATGTTTATCCAAAATAGATTTATGCAGGGAGGTATGAGCAAGGAGGAGGCAGGCAGTTTTGTGACAATTATACTTGTTTCTACTGCACAATTGTTAACTGGTATTGGAATCTTTGATACTATTACTAAGTTTGCAGGAGCGGGTGTTATTGTACCAATTACAGGTTTTGCAAACTCTATGGTGGCGCCTGCCATTGAATATAAGAAAGAGGGAATTGTGCTGGGAATTGGGTCAAAGTTATTTACTCTAGCAGGCCCGGTGCTTGCATGTGGTATAGGCATAAGCACTATTATAGGATTAATATATTATTTAATTGCAATGTTGTAAAAACAAATGAATAGTAAAGGAAGGTAGATATCTTGGCACAAAATAAAATGGGTAAACAATCAATAACCTTTAATAATAGACCAATAATTTCTGGAGCAGCAACCGTGGTAGGCGTTAAAGAGGGGCAAGGACCCATGAATGAATGGTTTGATATTATCTTGAAGGAAGACATGTTTGCGGAAAAAACATGGGAGAAGGCTGAAATAAAAATGCTGAAGGAAGCCATAATGACTGCAACGAAGAAGTCGGGGAGAAATGAAAGTGACATAGATGTAATAATGTGCGGCGATTTGTTAAGTCAGTTAATGTCATCTTCTTTTATGGCAAGAGATATGAGTGTTCCGTTTATTGGCTTATATGGAGCATGCTCAACCATGGCAGAATCATTGCTAATGGGTAGCATTTTTGTAGATGGAGGTTTTGGAGACAATGTAATAGTTGGAGCTTCAAGTCATTATTGCACAGCGGAAAGACAGTTTAGATTACCTCTTGAGCATGGAAATCAGAGACCTTTGCAAGCACAATGGACAGCAACGGCAGCAGGATCAATGATGGTATCCAAAAGTGAACTATTGCAAAACAATAACAATATATCAATTTGCACAGATGAAAGTAAGATTAGAACCGTAAAAAAAATCAGAGTGACTGGTGGAACATTGGGAAAGGTCATAGATACAGGAATGAAAGATGTAAATCAAATGGGAGCTGCAATGGCACCTGCCGCAGTTGACACCATATTGAATCATTTTGTGGATTTTAATAGGGAATATAATTATTATGATAGAATTTTTACAGGTGATTTAGGATTTGTTGGCAAAGAAATTGCAAAAGACTTGCTTGTAGATGCAGGAGTATCCGGTGTTATTCTGGAAAATTGTTATGAGGATTGCGGTTGTATGCTTTATGATAAATCACAGGATGTTCATGGTGGTGCGAGTGGTTGTGGATGTTCGGCCTCTGTATTTTCGGGATATGTATATAAAAAAATGCAAATGGGAGAAATTAAAAGAGCTTTGATATTGTCCACCGGCGCAATGCTTTCAACAATTAGTCCAATGCAAGGAGAATCAATACCGGGAATTGCTCATGCAGTGGTGTTAGAGGCAGAAGATTAATTTTACCGCAAGTTGTAAAAGAAATATGGTAATAAATAAATTAGGATAAG
>CAZWCK010000105.1:0-4456 GCA_964632625.1 uncultured Oscillospiraceae bacterium | reverse complement strand
AACAAGTGACAAAACTTATGAAAATGCCCTTACCATTATGAGGCTTCTTGGTGTTAATGGTATGGAAATATCCATAAAAGAATCAGTATTGAAACATTTTGATGATATTGGACATAGTCCATCAATTAAGAATACAACTTATGAAAATTCACAGGCAAGAGAAAGAACTCAGATTTTAATGGATATAGCAAACAAGGAAGGCGGTCTTGTGATTGGAACCGGCTATTTATCTGAAATTGCACTTGTTTGGTGTACGTATAACGGAGATCACATGTCTATGTTCGGCATAAACTCCGGTATTCCAAAAACTATTGTCAGAAATGTCGTTTCTTGGATAATAGATAATATTCTTTCCGGTCCATATGAAGACAAAGACTTTAGCTCCGACAATGTATTGCTTGCTACTACTTTGCATAACATTCTGGATACTCCGATTTCACCCGAACTACTTCCTACTGATGATGCAGGTAACATTGCACAATTTACCGAGGGAAAAGTAGGTCCATATATACTTCATGATTTCTTCCTCTATCATACTGTCAAAAACGGATTCAGTCCACAAAAATTATATTATATAGCTAAATCTACTTTTGGCAAAGATTATGATGAAGAACAAATTAAGGAATGGCTATTGCTGTTCTACAGACGTTTCTTCACTCAGCAATTTAAAAGAAGTTGTTCCCCTGACGGTCCTCGTGTATTTGATATAAGCTTGTCTCCTCGTGGAGGTTTTCAGATGCCAAGTGATGCTGATTTTGAAATGTGGTTGAAAGAAGTTGAAAAAGCTTAACGCTTTTTTGATATTCCGGCAATATCGTAAATGATATTGCCGGAATTAAAATCTATTCCCAGTTTCCTATAAAACTCTACTCGGGATTATTATGTTTTTCAAGCATTACCTGTGCTTTGAACAGATCACCATCTATAGTTATTTCAAGCCATCCGTTCTGCAGCTTCACAAGATCCTTTGCTATGGCAAGACCAAGACCGCTGCCCTCTGTGGTTCGGGCTTCATCTCCTCGCTTAAATCTTTCCATAAGCTCATCTGCCTCAATATTCAGAGCCTGTTTTGAAATGTTTTTAATTTCAAATACTACTATTCCCCTACCCTTTTCGTGCTTGCAATTACTGCTAGACTCCATATTCATATTATCCTCTTTGCCGTTTGTTGGTTCTCTGAGATTAATATATACTCTGCTATTTTCTTGTGCATATTTTAATACATTAGTCATGAGATTTTCCATAACTCGCCACAGCAGCTGCCCATCTGCCCATACATAATACTTGTCTTTATTCGCACTAATAATAAATTCTAACCCTGATGCCTTTATTTTCTCATCCATTTCTCCTAATCCCTGATTTATCAAAGAAAGCATTTCTACCTTTTCCATTCTCACTGGCATGGTTCCACTGGAAGCCTTTGCTGCCTCAAATAAATCCTCTGTCAACTTGCTAAGTCTATTAGTCTTCTGATCTAGTATTTCTAAATATTTTGCTGCATTTTCACTATCAAGGCCTTCCTTTTTCAACAAATCTATATATGTTACTATTGATGTAAGAGGGTTTTTTAAATCATGAGATACATTTGAAATCAAGTCTGTTTTTAGTCTCTGATTCTTCAATTCATTCTGAACAGCAATATTTGTGGCTGATGATATTTCATTTATATCTTTTGCAAGATTGTCCAGTTCCCCATTCCCCGTAATAGGTATTTTGTATTGCAAATTGCCATTTTTAACCTCTATAACACCATTCTTTACAGCTTCATACTGTTTTATGAACTTAGGTGCAAATGCTATGATTGCTACAAATACCACCGGTGCCAGAAATACAGTTGCCGAAAGCAGACATATTGCAAGAGCGACAACCACAATTTTTTTCATAAGGCTACTGCCCTGAAATACTCTATTGCATATAGAATATATCCATATTACAAATTTTCCGCAAATTGCACTTTTCCAGAATTGCCTGTGCTTTAGTAACCTTATTATAGCAAGAACAAACCACAAGCCTATACCTGCCAATACTAAACCAATGCTACCAAGCAATATTAACTCTATTATAGGGACGTACATTAAACCTTGAATATGCTCCATAGCCGCCACATATCCTACTCCCCCGAATATAAGACACATTGCAATGGCAGCCAATTGGATTTCCGTCCAGATTCTATCAATAACATATATCTTTCGGTTCCTGCCAGTAGTGACCGCAAGCCATATGAAAACCACTAAGGTCAGTAACCCCATTACCACAGTAACAGGCGCCCATATGGTCAAGACTTCCCTTGATTCCAGGTATTCAGCCTTATGTTCTTCAATAAACTCGTTGGCAAAACAGAAATATATCTGTATATCTCCACTCATCTCTGAATCATCAGATAATGCCATTTCTTCTAGATATTCGTCACTGGAATACCAATCATTTACTGATTCATATTGTGGATACTTCGTTACATTACCATTTTCATATATAAAATATGCTGGCTTTGAAGTAAAATATTTTTTATTTACTTTTTTTAAGTCTGTTTGCGTTGTTACATTCTTCATATTGGTTTCCGTATAATCGCCGGTCGATATAAAATATGTAAACCCCTCAACCTTATCAAGTCGTTCTTTTTGGCTTTGAATTTCTCTATCGCTCTCCTTATCAACCAGATAATATCTTAAGCTATCTAGTTTATAATAACTATTAAAAAATTGCCTTTGAAATTCCCAACTCTTTTCATAAGTAGTTCCTCCAAGTAAATCGTTCACACTTTCAACGGGGTCAATTTCATTAAGAGCTTTTACAATCACCAAGCTCCCTCCCAATGTACCTATAAACAATATTATACACAACGTAAACATCAATGCCCTAAAAGCAAGCTTATCTCTAATTTTTAACTTGGCTTTTACATCTGTTTCACTCATTTTATTTCCTCCATCCCCTTTTGCATTTACCTGTTTGTTCTGAATTTTTTTATTTTCTATTCCCAGATTATTTGAGCTTTTCAATTTTATATCCAATTCCCCACACCACCTTTAGATATCTTGGATTTTTAGGGTTTATCTCGATTTTTTCTCTAATCCTCCTAATATGCACCGCTACTGTGTTTTCAGGATTATATGCCGGTTCTTTCCAAACAGCTTCATATATCTGCTCCATTGAAAACACCCTACCTGCATTTTCGGTCAATAGCTTTAAAATTCCGTACTCAATAGGCGTAACTACAACCTGTTCCCCATCTAAGGTTATATTTTTTTGTTCATCGTCTATTACCAGTCCCCCTGTTTTAAAAACCCCCGTTCTTTTCTCCATACTCCCTAAATCTACATACCTTCTAAGCTGTGATTTCACTCTTGCAATAAGCTCTAAAGGATTAAAAGGCTTGGTAATATAATCATCCGCTCCCACATTCAAGCCTGTTATCTTATCATAATCTTCAGATTTAGCAGAAAGCATTATAATTGGAATATTTTTTTCTTCTCTGATTTTCATGGTTGCACGCATGCCATCTAGTTTAGGCATCATAATATCCATTAGCACCATATGTATTTCATTTTTGTCCAAAACATCTAATGCCTCTAGTCCATTATAAGCCTTAAAAATATTATATCCCTCATTCCTTAAATAAACTTCTATGGCATTTACTATTTCCTTATCGTCATCACATACTAAAATATTCATTCACTGCTTCCTCTCTTTTATCAATTCTTAAATCACAACTTATAATGTAAGTATATATTCTAATTATTAATAATTTTTGCATTAATTTCTTACAAAATTCTTAATATATTTATATTTTACTATGGAAGTCTTTTTAAATCTATAATATAATATTAGATAATTAAAAGAATCAATTGCTCATAGCTCTATAGAGAAAGGGGTAAAAAATGATGGTTATAGGAGAAAAAGCTTCTATTGATGAAATAATGAAGCGTTGTGACAAAGAAAAAATTGCAGAACTTATACTTTGTAAAAGTGCCGTGCAATTTAAATATCAAGCTTCACTTATGGGAATAATGTTAACCCTGCCAGAGGCCGAAAAAGTTCAAGAAACACTTTCTATTATGAGAGGTAAAACTCAATTTTTATCAAATTTGGAAGATGAGCCCTTTGGAAAAAATGTTAATAGCGATTTAGCAAAGGCTTTTTCTAGATTTGGATTATAATATGTACTTTTTTTGATATTCCGACAATATCTTGAACGATATTGTCTACATAGTAAGAAATGCCGGATATTGATTTGATATCCGGCATATTTTTATATGAAATTATTCTTTATTAAATCCTCATAGCTCTGACGCTTAACTATTAGCCTGCTTTTGCCTTTATCTACCATTATCACCGCAGGAATAGGACTGCAATTGTAATTTGATGCCATAGAATATCCATATGCACCTGTAGAAAATATTGCAAAGCTGAATTGAAATCTGAAGTTCCGGTTTGCAAATTTAACTTCCGATTCAGTATA
>CAZWCK010000104.1:0-4472 GCA_964632625.1 uncultured Oscillospiraceae bacterium | reverse complement strand
GCTTTCTCCCTTTGCAACTGAACTTGAGCCCGGCTCTGAAAAGCCTATTACCTGTCCTCCAAGCCTTAGCATGGCAGCCTCAAAGCTAAATCTTGTCCTTGTACTAGGTTCATAAAAAAGTGTCGCCAATAACTTTCCATCACAAGCATGAGCATACTTAGCAGGATTAGCTACAATTCTGTTTCCTAGCTCAAACAATTCTTCCAATTCCTCAACTGTAAAATCCATTGGTTCTAATAAATTTTTGCCCTTAATCATAATAAAACTCCTCTCTTCTCTTCAATCTGGTTTAATCAGTTATCCTCACAACTCTATGTTTTTTAACTGATATATACATAAAAAAAATCTTCCAAAAAGGAAGATAAAAACAAATATATTATTCTGCTTTGAAAATAACTGATAATCGAACTGAAATGATAATGAGACAATTGAATTTTTTGTTTTATTTTTGCTTATTGTAACACCACTCATCATTGAATTTACCCTTTCTCATATTTTGTTTCATTTCAAAATTTATAATATATAATGCGGATTTGCTTCTTTAACAATGTAACCTTTCGATTACCTAAAAGAACTTAAGCTCAAATCTTTAATATGTTACCACATTCAAATTTTAAGGTCAATAGTTTTTTTAAATCTAATAAGAAATTTTTTTTTTATAGACTTATGATTTAAAATCACAAAACTATCTTTTTTTCAGATAAACATCCATTTGCGGATAAGGAATATTTATTCCAGCTTCATCAAAGGCTATTTTAACATTTTCCTCCAAAAAATACTTTACATTCCAATAATTCTCACATTTTGTCCAAACCCTGAAGTCTATATCTACTGAGCTTGCCCCATGCCCTGAGACACCAAAGAAAGGTTCAGGATCTGTAAATATCTCTGGATTTGCTGCTGCAACATTGCGCAAAATATCCCGTGCCTCATCAATACTATCCTCATACCCAATTCCAAATTTGCAATCCACTCTTCTTGTTTCTTCAGAAGAATAATTAATTAGAACATTGTTGGTGATTTTTCCATTAGGAACGCTTACCACCTTATTGTCAAAGGTCTTTAATGTGGTATAAAGTAAATCAATGTGCTGAACTACTCCGGAAACCTCCGTTATGTCAATAAAATCATCTTTTTTGAAGGATTTAGTTACAAGAATGATTATCCCTCCTGCAATATTTCCAAGGCTGTCTTTAAGTGCAAGAGCTACGGCTGCTCCCCCTGCACCTAACACTGCCACAAAGGTAGAAGTAGGAATATCAAGCACTCCCAAAACTGTAACCGCAAGTACTATCCACAAAACCACTTTTATGGAATTCTCAATAAAAGTATGCAATGCTAAATCAAGATTTGATTTAATCAATGCCCTTTTTGTTATCCTAATTATAATCCTAATTATTATATATCCTATTAACAATACAAGCAATGCTTCTCCTACAGCAGAAGCAAAATTAATCAACTTTTCTATGGCTTTATCTGACATACAAACCTCCCCCGAAATACATTCTTAATTATATACTATTCTAAAGTCAAAAGTAAATAACTAACGAGATTTTTATCAGATCTTCATTTTTTATACTGTTGTTTCATCCTCCTAAAGTCTTATCTTGGCTCTGATACCACTCTATTCCTCTATAGAAATGTGCATCCGTGAATTCCGGCCATAATTCATCAAGCACAAAGAAATCTGCATATACTGATTGCACCGGAAGAAATCCACTTAGTCTGCAACGTCCTCCCCAACGCATTATTAAATCAATTCTTGAAATATCATAGGAAGCAATTGTTCCCTTATTTGACAAATCCCAATCCCACCCATAGTTTACAAGAAAATTTACTTTTATTCCCCCTTTACCAAAGTTAGTTCTTGTTGTAAAAGGTTTTAATTGTTCAGGGAAGCATTGGGATTTATCATTTCCAATAACCAATAATTCTGCATCCCTTTTGGAAAGTTCTAAAACAGCTTCCACACAAGCATTTTGAAAAGCTTCTTTTTGATCCGCTGGTCTCTTAGTGTTATCAACAGTAAACCCGTATAATGTAAGTTCTTCTACTCCCAATTCTTTACAAAGCTCGTAAAGTCTGAAACCAGGTTCTATACCATGTAAATATCCGTCTTTTTTTGACAGCCCAGAATTTACAGCCCATCTTCTGTTTCCATCAGGAATTACACCTATATGCCTTGGCACTCTTTTAAAATTATTTTTTGTTTCAATCATAAAAATCACCTCTGTATATTTCAGAGGTGATTATGTTCAATATTTACAAATTATATTCAAGTTTTAGCGTTTTCATTGTTTTACATTGATGCTTAAAATTTTATCTCCCAGACCTTCTTCTTTCTAACTCATTTAAGATTTTCTTCCTGAGACGGATATCATTAGGTACTACTTCCACAAGCTCATCATCGTCAATGAATTCCAATGCTTCTTCTAATGAAAAGGTTCTTGCAGGCGACAGCTTAATGGAATCATCATTTCCTGCAGCACGCATGTTAGTTGCCTTCTTGGCCTTGCAAGGATTTACAATCATATCCTCTGTACGGCTATTCATTCCTATAATCATTCCTTCATAAACCTTGGTTCCTGGTTCAATAAACATCTGAACTCTCTCACCTATATTAAATAATGCATATGGCGTTGCTACACCTTCTTCTTGCGCTACGGCTACTCCATTTGTTCTTTGTGGAATTTCCCCCTTATATTCTTCAAAACATTCAAAACGTCTAACCATTGTTCCTTCGCCTCTTGTATCATTAATGAATTCCGAACGATAACCCAGAAGTCCTCTTGTAGGTACAAGATATTCTATTCTTGAATAACTGTTTTCTCCGACCATCTCTCTCATAAGGCCTTTTCTTAAATTCAGCTTTGAAATTACAGTCCCTGCATACTGATCTGGAACTGATATCACAACCTGCTCCATTGGCTCAAGCTTCTTACCATGCTCGTTCCTGTGCATTATTACTTCTGGCTTTGACACTGCAAGCTCATAACCTTCCCTTCGCATGTTTTCAATCAAAATAGATAAATGCAGTTCTCCTCTTCCTGAAACCTTAAATACATCTGTTGAATCTGTTTCCTCTACCAAAAGCCCCACATTAACTTCAAGTTCCTTTTTTAATCTTTCCTTAATATGTCTTGAAGTTACAAATTTACCAACTTTTCCTGCAAAAGGCGACTTATTTACTATGAAGTTCATGGAAAGAGTTGGTTCTTCTATATGAATCATCTCCATTGGATGTGGATTTTTAGGATCACAAATTGTCTCACCTATTGAAATATCAGCAATTCCGGAAACTACAACAATATCCCCACATTCTGCCTGTTCTATGGCAACTCGTTTCAAACCTCTATATGCAAATACTTGGTTTATCTTTCTCTGAACAATGGAGCCATCACCCTTGACAACTGCCACCGTCTGTCCTGTCTTTATCTTTCCTTTGGTAATTCTACCAATTCCAAGCCTTCCAATATAATCGTCATATCCAAGTGAAGACACTTGGAATTGCAAAGGTTCTTCGTTATAGTCAGGGTAAACCTCTACGTGCTTAATAATAGTATCGAATAAAGGTTTAATATTCAAACCATTTTGTCCTACTGCACTTTTTTTGATTTTGCTCTCACCTACAATAACTTCAACCCCCTCTACATCTTTTGGGTCATAAACAATGATTCCCTGTCTTGCGATTCCATAAAGTATTGGAAAATCTAACTGTTTATCATTTGCTTCAAGATCCATGAATAATTCATAAACCTCATCCACAACTTCTTCTATTCTTGCATCTTTCTTGTCAATCTTATTAATCAAAAGAATAGGGTTCAAGCCCTGCTCCAAGGATTTTTTTAATACAAATCTAGTTTGCGGCATAGGACCTTCACTGGAGTCTACCAAAAGTATTACAGTATCCACCGTTTTCATTATACGTTCAACTTCGGAAGAAAAATCAGCATGACCCGGAGTATCAACAATATTAATTTTATAATCATTGTGCATTACTGAACAGTTTTTTGAATATATTGTAATTCCTCTTTCTCTTTCAATATCATCAGAGTCCATTACGCATGTTGCTACATCTTCATTTTCCCTAAAAACACCACTCTGATTTAAGAAAGCGTCTACTAGGGTTGATTTTCCTGCATCAACATGGGCAATTACTGCAATATTAATTATTTTTTCTTTTTTACTCATTCTATTTTCTCCATTTCAACTCACTTACTACCAAACAAAAATTTCTCTATTCTGTAGGGGTAATATTTTAACTCTTCTACTTTATCTGATAACATCCGTTAATTGTTATTGGATTGAAGAAGGTATTTCTTTTTTATGCAATAAATTACATTTTTTTGTAATGCATATCATTAACTAAAGAATTATATCACATTTCCTTAGATAATACAAATAAATAATATATTAAACAGCTATGAGGAGTAAATAATTTTATAATACGATATAATTATATAACCCCAGCA
>CAZWCK010000103.1:0-4519 GCA_964632625.1 uncultured Oscillospiraceae bacterium | reverse complement strand
TTTTAGTTACCTTGATATAATCATCTAAAAATCCCAAGGCGCCAAACAAAAGAAGCACTCCAAACATTACGAACATATTTATTGTATATTCTTTTGTAACTGCAAGTGCAAAAAACATTCCTACAATAATGGGAATGCCACCCATGGTTGGAGTTCCTGCCTTTACCTGATGCGATTTTGGGCCTTCCTCTCTAATACTCTGCCCTGTATGTCTTTGTTGTAATATTGGTATACTTAGAGAAGTACCAATTACGCTCACAATAAAAGCCATGACAATTACCAAAACAATTTGAAAATAACTCATAATAACTCCTGCTTCCTACCCTACTATTTTTTTTACAATTTTCTCCATTTCCATGGCTCTGGATCCTTTTACGAGCACTACATCGCCCTTCATTATTACACTATCAATTTCTTTTATAAATTCTTCTTTAGTCTTATAATATTTTATTCTATCCTTAGACAAACCTGTACTTGCGCCTTTTGCAATAAATTTGGCATCTTTTCCTATTGTTATCAATAACCCGATATTCTTCATTGCCACATAAGCCCCAACTTCCTCATGGTAATATTCACTGTCCTTGCCAAGCTCAAACATATCGCCTAGAATAGCCACCTTACGAATCCCTTTAGTGCTTAACAATACATCCAGGGCTCCTTTCATAGACGCAGGGCTGGCATTGTAAGTGTCATCAATTACCTTAATTCCATCCTTACCCTTAATGCTTAGACGTTTGTCTGTAAGCACAATTTTTTGAAGTCCTATGGCTGCTTCTTTTAAAGAAATACCCAATTCAACTCCGCAAGCTACTGCCAAAGAAGCATTGTATACATTATGCCTTCCTGGTATCGGCAATTTAAACTCTTGAATTTCATAATTGTGCTCGATATTAAATTGTACACCATTTTCTCCAAAATCGCAAACATTTGATATAATAAAATTATTTTTTCCCGCTTCCCCTGTGGTAACCAGTCTGTAATCACCCGAAACCCGTTGTTCTGTGAGAATTTCTCCATCATCGCTTATTACAAGTAAGTTATTCGAATCAAAATAATTGGTGATTTCCATTTTGGCTTTCAATATGCCTTCCTGGCTTCCCAGATTTTCAATATGTGATACTCCTATGTTGGTTATTACCGCCATATCAGGCCTAGCTATGCTTGAAAGTAAATCGATTTCACCAAGTTTATCCATTCCCATTTCCAATATACCTACTTCAATATCTTCATCGAAGGAAAATAATGTTAAGGGTAAGCCTATATGATTGTTAAAATTATTTTCTGTTCGTCCTGTCTTATATTTTTCACTGCACACATAATACAACATATCTTTGGTAGTTGTCTTCCCCGTGCTTCCTGTAACCCCAATTTTTGTTATATTAAGGTTTTTAACATACCATTTAGCCAATTCCTGCATTGCCTTTGTAGTATCCTGCACAATCACAATATTCAAACTTTCTTTATCATCAACTTGCTCTATAATTCTTTGGTTGTTTAACAATTCACTTATAGCTTTTTCATCAGAAACAACAAGGCTTCTGCATCCCTTTTCAATTACCTGGCCCAAAAACTTATGAGCATCGTTTTTTTCTCCAATTAAAGCAAAAAAAACCATGTTTTTATCTGACGCTCTTGAATCTATGCAAATATTTTTAATAGCAGTCTCTCTTTTTCCGCTCTGTAGTTTTCCTCTAGTAACCTCACATATTTGTCCTATTGTTATCTCTTTCAACTTTTGCCTCCTTCACAATTGATACATCATCAAATGGTATCTTATCGTCTCCCAATATCTGATATTTTTCATGTCCCTTTCCTGCTATCAATATTATGCACCACTTTTGAGAAATGCAAACAGCTTTATTGATTGCCTCTTTTCTATCTGCAATGATCTCATATGGACATCCTGTATCATAAACTCCTTCTGCAATTTCATTGATTATGCTCATGGGTTCTTCATTTCTTGGGTTATCACTAGTTAATATGCAATAATCACTATATTGTCCTGCAACCCGTCCCATCATTTTTCGTTTTTCCTTATCCCTATTTCCCCCACAACCAAACACACATATTACTTTATTTTTTTTATCTGATATAAGTGTGACTGTGCTCAATAAAGATTCCAATGCGTCTGGTGTATGTGCAAAATCAACAATAGCCACTATGTTTTCGTCGATTTCAATTCTTTCAAATCTACCAGGAATGGTTCCCAATGCGTTCAAGCCCTTCCTTATCTGGCAATAATCAAAGCCTTCCATCCTGGCAAGCCCAATCGCAGTCAGTCCATTGCGTATAGAATATTCCCCTGGTATATTCACTGATACTTTGCATATAAATTTGCCTTTCTCATATAGCCTGAAAACACTTCCATCCAAATCGTTTTTTTCGTTCTCTCCATAATAAGTAGCTTCTTTATTTCTTGAAGAGCATGTATACACAGATATTTCATTACCTCTTTCTCTTTTTATTTCACTTACTAATCTTTTCCCATAGCAATCGTCTATATTTATGATGCAACCTTTTTTTACCTTCATAAATAGTTTCTTCTTTTGTTGAAAATATTCTTCCATGGTGGAATGGTAATCCAAATGATCTTGTGTCAGATTGGTAAATGCTCCATAAGTAAATTCCACATTTTCCACTCTATTCTGAGCAAGTCCATGGGAAGATACTTCCATTATGCAATATGGTATTTCTTCAGATTTCATTATTTCAAAATATTTTTTTAATTCATCAAAACCTGGTGTTGTATTCTTTGCTTCATACTGTTTACTTCCTACCTGATGCATTACAGTTCCAATAAGAGCAGATTCCTTACCCTGAGAAGTAATAATTGATCTTAACATATAAGTCACTGATGTTTTTCCATTTGTTCCTGTTATTCCAAAGACTTTAGTATTCAGTTTGATCACTCCCTATACAAATAAACTGTTCCTCCCGCGTTTATCTTTTCTCCTGCTTTTGGATATTGATCTATTACTGTAAAGTCTGCCTGGTTCTCACCCGCCTGTGGAGCTATTACGTAGTTTAAAGAATAACCGGAAAGGATTCCAACTGCCTCTTCATAGCAATTTTTGCCTATCAAATCCGGTACCGTTATCATTTGATCATCTATGTATTTTTCTTCTTCCTTTGTATAGTCAGGCTTGATGTTTAAATACCTAAGAGTATCCTCCAGTATTTGTTGTGCACCTGGTGCTGCTGTCATACTTCCATATTTCACGCCTTTTGGATTGTCAACAACTACAAGAATTGCTATTTGAGGATTATCCATCGGTGCCATTCCTATAAATGAAGAATACGTTTCATCTGAATATCCTCCTGCCTTTGGTTTATTTGCAGTACCTGTTTTGCCTCCCACTCTGTAGCCTGGCACCTTTGCATTTGCTCCGCCACCTTCTGATACTACCGACTCCATGATTAGGCACATTTCTTCTGCTGTCTTTTCCGAAACAACCTGTCTGACCACCTTAGGCTTAAATTCCTTTACTATATTACCGTCTGAATCTTTTAAGCTTTTTACAAAATGAGGTTCCATTAATTTTCCCTCATTTCCCAAAGATGAAATTGCTGTAATTTGTTGAATCATAGTTACCGCTATTCCTTGCCCATATGACATAGTTGCAAGTTCTACAGGCCCGATTTTTTCTTTCTTTTGAACTATTGATCCGCCTTCTCCTGGATAGTCAATACCTGTTTTTTCAGTCATTCCGAAACGTTCCATATAATCATAGAATTTATCTTTGCCTATTCTTTGTGAAAGTGTGGCGAAAACAGGGTTACAGGAATTTTCAACAGCTTGAACTAGAGTTTCATGTCCATGAGGTCTTCCCGTTCTCCAACAGTGCAAGGTAACTCCCGCAATCTGATAGCTCCAATTACATACAAAAGTATCCTTTAGCGAAGTTACTCCTTCTTCAAGTGCAATGGATGTGGTCAGAAGCTTTGAGGTAGAACCCGGTTCATAAACATCACTTACCATTGGATTTCTCCACATTCCATTCCAATATTCAATTTTCTGTTCATCAGGAAGGCTTTCTACATACAATGCTGCCTCTGTACTAATAGGTACTCTTGGGTTATTGGGATCATAATCAGGTGTCATGGCCATTGCCAAAATTTCTCCTGTTTTTGGTGACATAACTATACACATCGCTCTATCTGCCTGCGTATTTACTTGTACAGTGGTAAGTGCTTTTTCAACATAATGCTGTATTACTTCATCAATGGTAAGCACTAAGCTTAGTCCATCCTCCGCCTTATAATACTTCTCTACGCCATAAGACAAACTATTTCCTCCAGCATCCGTGTTTTTTATCCATCTCCCGGATACTCCACTGAGGTACTCATTGTATTTCTGTTCTATTCCCGCAAGACCTTTATTGTCATCTGTTACACTCCCAAGCACCTGTGCTGCAAAGGGTCCTAAAGGATAATATCTTTTTACATCCTCTGCTATTTCTATACCGGTTATCTCTAATTCTCTTATCTTATCTACAGTTTCTTTATCTTGATATTTTGC
>CAZWCK010000102.1:3427-4576 GCA_964632625.1 uncultured Oscillospiraceae bacterium | reverse complement strand
CATTTGTGAGCCTTTTTATTTGCTCACGTTTTTTTCATAGATACTTTACACTATCAAATTAATATATTTTTTATGTTTATTCAATAAACATCGCATCTCCATAAGAAAAGAACCTATACTTTTCATCTACTGCAATTTTATATGCCTTTAATATATCCTCTCTGTTGTAAAGCGCAGATATAAGCATCAATAAGGTTGATTTTGGTAAATGAAAATTGGTTATTAAACTATTTACAATTTTAAATTCATATCCCGGATAAATAAATATGCCCGTGCTGTTATTTCCTGCTTTCAAATAATATCTTTGTTTCTCTTCATCAAAGAATGCTGCGCTTTCAAGTGTTCTTGTGGAAGTAGTTCCAACAGAAACAATCCTTCCACCATCGTCAATAACATCATTGACGATAGCAGCATTTATATCATCTATTGTGTATTCTTCAAAGTGCATATGATGATCTTCAATATTCTCGCATTTCACAGGTCTGAAAGTACCTATTCCTACATGTAAGGTCACATATGCAATTCTAACACCCATATCCTTTATTCCATCAAGCAGTTCTTCTGTAAAATGCAGTCCTGCTGTTGGTGCTGCAACAGAACCTTCCTTCTGGCAATAAACAGTTTGATATCTATCCTTGTCCTCCAAAGTGCAGTCTCTTTCAATGTATGGCGGCAGAGGCATTTTCCCTAATTCCTCCAATCGTTCAAAAAAGATTCCTTCATAATGAAATTTCACAATTCTTGTGCCATCCTCTCCAAAGTCAAGCACTTCAGCACGGAATTCCCTTTCTTCAGAAAAAGAAACCCGCTCGCCTACCTTTAGACGTTTCCCTGGTCTGACCATTGCCTCCCATGTATCATCTTTAATTCTCTTTATCAGCAAGAATTCAATCTTTGCCCCTGTTCCTTCTTTAACACCAAAAAGTCTTGCCGGAATCACTTTTGAATTGTTAAGTACAAGGCAGTCTGTAGGTCTTAAATGTTTCACTATATCATAAAAATGCTCATGGGTAATATTTCCTGTGTCTCTATTTACTACCATGAGTCTTGAAATGTCTCTTTTTTCTGCAGGTTTTTGAGCAATCAACCCTTCAGGAAGATTGTAATCAAAATCATTTATATGCACTTTTTACCTCCATCTTTGCATCA
>CAZWCK010000102.1:0-3327 GCA_964632625.1 uncultured Oscillospiraceae bacterium | reverse complement strand
GGAAGATTGTAATCAAAATCATTTATATGCACTTTTTACCTCCATCTTTGCATCAATATTGCAACTATTGATTATACCTAATTCAAGCTATTATTGCAATGTAATATTACTATAAAAATATTTCAATATTTCCTGATAGGAACACCCCTGTTGTGCCATAGCAATAGCACTGTCCTGTGCCATTCCTATACCATGTCCGTATCCTTTCCCATAAATTGTAAATGGCGTACTATTACAAATCTCTGATTGTAAAACTTGTGTGTTTTCAATGTCTTTCTGATTGTTAATATTTGAATTAATGCCATCTTTTATGCAATATTTAACTTGTCCGTTTGAAATATATGCTGTTTTTGTGTCTATGTTTACTGTCTTTCCTTCTGCTCCAATCACTGTCATATTATTCTCTATATTTGTTTTTTCTTTTCCATTATATATTGTTAAATTCCCATTCCCGGAGATATCGTTTCCTGAAATGTTCCCTGTTCCTTGATTATTATTTATACCATTGTTGACAAAATTAGCATCAAAAGAAAAATGTCTTGACTTTATGTCAGTATATCCAAAGAAAGCTCTTATCTTTTCCTTTTCCAAACTATATTGTCCAAAACTTCCATTAATTTTTAAAATGCTTACAGCGCCTGTCTGATTTCTTTCTGCAATCTCTACTGAATTTACTAAACCAATATTAATCCCTTGTTTAATAAGTTTACTTTCAATGTCACTAAAAGAAATTTCTTTTACCCAATTATACTCAGGCGAATAGTTGTCTTTTACGGCAACTAGATAATTGGCATTGCTACCCCATACATCTTTAATATTCTGTGTGTATCCTCCGCTATTTTTATGATAATACAC
This sequence comes from uncultured Oscillospiraceae bacterium, assembly GCA_964632625.1. Taxonomy (GTDB): domain Bacteria; phylum Bacillota; class Clostridia; order Peptostreptococcales; family Anaerovoracaceae; genus CAZWCK01. The sequence goes on along the minus strand of CAZWCK010000102.1, from coordinate 2,472 downwards.
TGTGGCAGGTTTTCCCTCAAAGTACATTCTTATTCCGGAAGTTTCGTCGGCAGCCTTATTTGTTTCAGCATGCTCGTCACTATAGCCTTTGTATACCTGACAATCAGTGCCATCACAGATGTCAAATCCACTGCTTTCGTGCTTGTGCATATTTCCAAGGACAAAGCTTCTTGCCGTTACAGCTTGAGCTTTCAATGCCTCTATTGGATTTTTGTAATTCATTTCACTATTAAGAACTCCTTTTACATAGTCGTCAATACTTATATAGTTAATTACATTTAATGTACCATCATTGTTGGCAAAATAAGTTGCACCTCCTCTGTACTGAATTCCATCAATTGTAATTGTATAATTTGAATCCTGATAATGAAAAGGCATAATAACACCATTTCTTCCAATATCTGAAGAAATCAAAGTACCATCTTCTGCCTTTACAGTGATTATTCCCCTTTCATTTGTTACAACAAGACTAGTATATCCACTTATAGGCATATTTTCGCTATATTTTCCTTCATTATTAACACCTATTGAAAAACCTTCATTACAGTATAATATACTGCTTATAACCGCCTTTGCCCCGTATTTTATTCCCACCTTAACACAATCATTGGAATAGGCATGCACATTACCTACATTTATACAAGTAAAAAAAACAAATAAAAGAAGCGAGCATACTATAAGGTGTAAGTTAATTTCTTTATTTTGTTTTTTTCTTATTACATTGTTATTTTTTATATTGATATATTCCATAATTCGTTCACCTATACTGAATACTGTTTTATATACTATCTATTCCTATTTGTTCTTGAAGAAGATTTGTAAGCCCCATATGCCTATATGCAAGTTCTGAAACCATTCTTCCTTTCTGTGTTCTGTGCAGCATTCCTGCTTGAATTAAATAAGGCTCATGCGCATCCTCTATTGTTACCTTTTCTTCCCCCACAGCTGCAGCTATGGTATCAATACCAACTGGTCCCCCTTTGAATCGTTCTATAATTATTCTCAGTATGTCCCTGTCTAGTGATTCTAGCCCCATGCTATCAACACCAAGTGCCTTCAGGGATTTGTTTGTAATCTTTAAATCAATGTCACCTGTTCCTCTTACCTGAGAAAAGTCCCTTACTCTCTTTAATATTCTGTTTGCAACCCTTGGAGTTCCCCTAGAACGCTTAGCCATTTCCAAAAGTGATTCATCATCAGCTTTCACATTCAAAATTCCTGCAGACCTCTGAAGTATTTTTTTCAGCTCCTCATTTGTATATAATTCAAACTTGCTTATAACTCCAAATCTGTCTCTCAGTGGAGCTGACAAGCTACCTGCTCTTGTAGTTGCACCTATTAACGTAAATTTCGCCAAATCAAGCCTGATAGATCTTGCCGAAGGACCTTTTCCTATGATTATGTCCAGTGCAAAGTCCTCCATTGCAGAATACAAAACCTCCTCAACTGAACGATTTAATCTATGAATTTCATCTATAAACAATACATCATTGTCATTTAAGTTCGTCAGAATAGCTGCCAAATCCCCTGCTCTTTCTATAGCTGGTCCCGAAGTAATTCTTATATCTACACCCAATTCGTTGGCAATAATTCCTGCAAGAGTAGTTTTTCCAAGACCCGGCGGGCCATAAAAAAGTACATGATCCAAAGGCTCATTTCTAATTTTTGCAGCCTCAATAAAAATTTTCAGATTCTCGGTAGCAGTCTTTTGACCTATATAGTCATTTAAATTCTGGGGTCTCAATGATAATTCTGCAAGTTCTTCTCCTTCAGTTGTTTTTGCCGTAGTAATGCGTTCTTCCTTATTCATAATATATATACCTCAAACTAAAATAGTTTTTTTAATGCTTTCTTAATATATTCTTCAGTACTAAGGCCGTCATCAGTTATTCCTGCAAGTGAATTTATAGCCTCACCTTTGCTATATCCAAGGGCTATAAGAGCATTTACCGCTTCTGCCTTATCATCTGTATTCAAAACCTCTAAGCTGCTGACAGTACCTTCTTGTACCTCTATTGCACCCAGTTTATCTTTCAATTCCAAAACAATTCTTTGTGCAATTTTCTTTCCTATTCCATTTGCTCTTGTCAGCGACACTGCATCTTCAAAAACTATTGCTTGTTTTATGTCTGAAAGCGGCATAGCTGACAAAACTGCAAGTCCCGCCTTTGCCCCTACTCCACTTACAGTAGTTAATTTTTTAAACATGTTCAGAGAATCCTTGTCACCAAAACCATAGAGGCTTATGTCGTCTTCCCTAACCGTCATAACCGTAAAAGCGGTAACTTCATCTCCTACCTTTGCCAAATAAAGTGAGGAATTGTCTGGTGTATAAATTTCAAAGCCTACACCTCCTACATCAATTACTACTCCACTATCAAATTTTGCCGCAAGAATTCCTCTGATATAATTAAACACTTATCTGCCTCCTATACAACTTGCAATCCTAACCCTGCTATCTACAGAATGCCC
>CAZWCK010000101.1:0-4679 GCA_964632625.1 uncultured Oscillospiraceae bacterium | reverse complement strand
TATATGACAAGGGAAAAGTCTACAATTTATTTTCCCATTCTAACTTGACACGATCGGAATGCAAAATTCTACTTTGAAAATATAACGACATTTGGTATTATAAAAGAAGAGGAAAATATATGGGGTGAAATATGTTAACATTTCTGATTGTAGGGGAAAGTACTATAAATAACAGAGAAATAGCCAGGAGCATTATAGGAATTGATAACATGGATACTTGTGTAATTTGTTTACATTCACCTATTGAGGCTTTGAAGGTTGCTATTGATAGAAAATATCATATTGATTTGTTTATAATAAGCATTAAAATGAAGGAGCAAGGTGGATATCGCCTTGCAGAAAAAATACGCAAAATTGCTACATATATAAATACACCTATATTGTTTGTAACAGGATTAACATATAATTTGGCAGGATTTGAGCAACTCACTACATTTGAGAGTTACAAGAAGTATAACTATATTTCGCTACCTATATCCTCATTAGATGTGCAAGGAAAGTGCGGGCTTTATTTGGACAGTATTATCAAGAAACAAGAGGAGACTACAAAAAGCGAGAGAGCAATATATTTTAAGCATAGCAAGGGCGAAGTTTTGGTTGATGTAAAGGATCTACTATTTGCAGAAGTACAGGGCAAAAATTGTCATATCCATACAAAGATTAATGTGTACTTATTAAACAGGCATACGCTGCAGCAAGTAATAGATATTGTAGATGATTATAGTTTTGCTAGATGTCACAAAAGTTTTGCAGTAAATATTAAACAAATAAAAGCATTAGAGAAAAAAGATAAACGTATATGGCTAGCTACTTTTGGGAAAGGTGAAAGCTGTGATATAAGCAAAACTTATATTCAAGATATTTCAAATCGATACAAAGGTACATTTCAGGACAAATAGGCACATTTCAGTCAAAAGATATTGACCTATATGATATAGACACTGTAGTATAGAAGGAAATAATTAATACTATGGGGGATGAATATATGACTTGGATGCCTTTTTTATGTTTAGTGACAGGGTTTTTGTTAAGCATTAAGACATTGCCAGTAAAAGTGTTGAAATTGGTAGATGGAATTATTAATATAGCCTTAATTGTTTTAATGCTTACAATTGGAATGAATATTGGTATTAATGATTCTGTAATGCTTAATCTCGGAAGCATAGGTCTAAACTGTGCAATTATTTCTATAAGTGCAATTGCTGCAAGTGTTCTTCTGGTTTGGGTAGTTGAGAAAACAATACTGCCATTAGATGCACTTAGAGATAAGCTTTATGAGGATAATCTTAACGTAGGCAGTGAAGTTAACATAAGCGATGAAAAAGAAAAGAAAACATCGCCCCTTATTTGGATTATGCCGGGGAGTATTGTTGTAGGTGTAATCATGGGTTATTTCGTTTTACCCAATAGTTTTGTAAAGGTTTTGGACTATTCTTTATTAGGTTCGCTAATACTGTTATATACTGGAGTTGGCGTTAGTTTAGGAACTAATCGAAAAGTTTTTAGTTATATTAAACTGTTAGGGTTTAAAGTAGTCTATATTTCCATTGCTATATTTATTGGCAGCTTGATGGGGGGCTTATTAGCAGGAATTGCTTTGGGGTTACCATTACATATGTCTGTGTTATCTGCTAGTGGAATGAGTTATTACAGTATAACCGGAGCTTATATGACGCAATGTTACGGCATAGAAACTGGAACATACGGATTTGTTGTGAACGTTATGAGAGAATTTTTTACAGTAGTGCTATTACCTGTTTTAATAAAAATTAGTAAGGGAAGTCCAATTGCAGGAGGAGCAGCAGGAAATATGGACACTATGCTTGTTCCAGTAACAAAGTTTGTAGGTGCAGAATTGGGATTAGTTGCGTTGATAACGGGAGTAATATTGACTTTTGCTGTGCCGATTATACTTCCAATACTTTATGGGATAATGTAAAAGAACATTATGACAATTCAATCAGTTCTTTTGCGCTTGAAATGGTAGTTTCTGTAATGTTTATACCTCCAAGTAACCTTGCAATTTCATAAATTTTATCCTCTTGAGATAAAGGCAAAATTGTGGTTCGTGTTTCATTATCATCAGTTTCCTTAGAAATGCGGTAGTTATATTTTCCACAAGCAGCAATCTGTGGTAAATGTGTTATACATATAATCTGGTGCTTACTTGAAATATCTTTCAGCTTTTTTCCAACAACACTTGCAGCAATTCCAGATATTCCGGAATCTATTTCATCAAATATCATAGAAGGAATATTGTCATAATCAGCAATAATAGCCTTGAAGGCGAGCATGATTCTTGACATCTCACCCCCAGAAGCAATTTTTGCAAGTGGTTTAAGAGGCTCGCCCTTGTTGGTGCTTATAAGAAATTCTACAATATCAATTCCATTTTCGGAAAAACCACCAGAATTATTTTTAAAATCAATGGACAAAACAGAGTTATTGAAATTTAATTCCAATAATTGTTCCATTATTTTTTCTTCCAGTTCTTTTGCAGATTTTTTTCTAAGCATACTGAGTTTTTCAGAAAACAACTGAAGCTCTGATTCATGTTTTTCCAGTGCTTTTTCAAGTTTAGCTTTTGTCTCATCAATATTGTCTATAATAGAAAGTTGTTTTTCTATGTTGTTAGCGTATTCCAATATAGCTTCGATTGAGTTCCCATATTTTCTTTTCAAGGAATCAATTAACTCAATTCTTTCTATGTAAATATCCAATTCTTCCTGTGAAAAAACAATTTTATCTCGTAATAACCTTATTTCACTGCACATGTCTTTAAGTCTATAATATATGTCAGAGAAATCCTGAGAAATAAGATTATAGTCAGAAGAGTATGTTGCTATTTCAGACAACTGCTTCGTGGCATTGTCAAGCAAATCCAAAGATGAAGAGTCTGATTCCATTGTAAGTTCATAGGCTATGGAAAGGTTTTTATATATTTTTTCACTGTTTTGCAGTATGCGTATTTTGCTTTCCAGTTCTTCATCTTCTCCGACATAAAGATTAGCACCAGTGATTTCAACAAGTTCAAATTTCATAAAATCACGTTTTCGAGCGTTTTCCATACTGTTCGCAACAAGTTCAAAAAGCTGGGTTTTTGTGGCTTTGTAATCAGAATAAATTTGTGAGACTTGTTCTTTGACAGGGGTAATTGTTTTGTGTCCATATAAGTCTATCAAATTAATATGATATTCGGGATTTAGTAAGGATTGATGATCATATTGTCCATGAATATCAGCTATTTTTTTGCAAGCTGAAGAAAGCTGGGCAAGAGTAACTATTTCTCCATTTAAGCGACATAAATTTTTCCCTGTCATGGATATTTCTCTGGAAATAATTATTTCTTCTCCATCAAGATAGGCCACCAATTGAATCTTTGCTTTTTCTTTTCCAGAACGAATAAAAGCAGTATCTGCCCGGCTACCAAGAGCAAGACTTACTGCTTCAATAACAATTGATTTTCCGGCACCGGTTTCGCCGGTTATAATATTAAGACCCTCGTCAAAGTCTACTTCTACATTTTCTATAATTGCGAAATCCTTAATACTGATATGTGAAATCATTTATTACCTCTTTGTTATAATAGCTCATTAAATTTATCTACCAACTCTTTAGTATTCTCTGCAGAATCAACAATCACTATTACCGTATTGCTTCCTGCAACTGAACCCAACTGATGAGGAAGATTCAAGGAATCTAAAGCTTCACCAGAAGCTTTAGCACAACCAGTAAGTGTTTTTATGACTATAATATTACCAGAGAAGGTAATGTGCTTGATTGTGTCCTTAAATATCTTCAAGAACCTATCGGTTACAGGCGAATCATAGCTGATGCCGGCTGTATATTTATACTTACCTTTAGAAGATAATGTTTTAATCAATTGTAGCTCTTTTATATCTCTTGAAATAGTAGCTTGGGTAACCTCAAAGCCACTATCTTTAAGCAGTGAAGCCAATTTTTCCTGAGTTTCTATTTCATTTTGGCTAATTAACTCCAGTATTTTGTTTTGTCTGGAATACCTCATAATATTTCTCCTTTGCCATATAAAATTAATTGTCACGTATTATTATTAATATTTTAACACAATAAAGCAGATTTGCAACATATTTATGTATGGAGCACAAAATACTGGCATAGTTTTACCAAATTCGCTGGACAAACATATGTTTGTATGATAAAATAATAAAAAACATTTAAATTTGGAGGCATATTTTTTGAAAATTTTGGGGATAGATCCGGGTTATGCTATTTTGGGTTATGGAATAGTTGAGAAAAAGGGAAATAAGTTTAATGCATTGAATTATGGTGCCATTACAACTGATTCTAAAATGGATATGTGTGACAGGTTGAAAAGTCTTTACAATGAGCTGATGGAGGTAATCATGGAAAATGAACCAGAGGTTGCAGCCATTGAGGAACTGTTTTTTAATACCAACGTAAAGACCGCAATAAATGTAGGTCAGGCTAGAGGAGTTGCAATTCTTGCTTGTGCAAATTCAGGTCTTCAGATAGCCGAATACACTCCACTTCAAATCAAGCAAGCTTTGGTCGGTTATGGAAGGGCAGAAAAAACTCAGGTGCAAGCAATGGTAAAAACCAAATTAAATTTGAAGGAAGTACCAAAAACCGATGACACAGCGGATGCTTTGGCAGCTGCCGTTTGACATCGGCATTCT